>CAYYRK010000129.1:0-6963 GCA_964473915.1 uncultured Pseudomonadales bacterium | reverse complement strand
TAGAGCCCCACTCAGGGCTCGCCCTGAGTGGAAATTAAGTTAAAGGCCGCTCCCGTTTCAGGCGCTTTCCTTGCGGCAACTAACGGGAAATTAGACCCTCAGGGATTAGACTGATACCTCATGCTTGAGCACCTCAGTGATGCGTTCAGTAAGCGCGCCTTTCTGAATTTTCCCTCCAGCGGATATAGGGAAATGATCAAGAATCTCCAGCCGCTCTGGTAGTTTATATTTGGCGATTTTGCGTTCATTGAGAAAGGCGATCATGTCGTCAAATGTGAATGGTTGGTCAGGTTTCAATGTTACAAACGCACATGCTCGCTCACCCAGTATTTTGTCGGGCATCGCGGCGATAGCAACGTCGGTGATCGCTGGGTGCTCGATCAACATCTCTTCGATCTCTCTGGGGCTAATATTTTGGCCACCACGGATAATCATATCCTTTTTTCGCCCGACGATGCGCAGATAACCTTCGGTATCCATTTCACCCAGGTCGCCGGTGGCATACCAGCCATCTTCTACCCAGACGGCGGCATTGTCTTGCGGGCAATTGAGATAACCAAACGACTTGTTGGCTCCCCGTATTAGAATCTCCCCGCGATCCCCTTCGGCCACATTTTGATAATTATCATCAACCAGACGCAGCTCCTGCCCCGGCATCAGCTTTCCAACGGTACCCAGGCGTTTGTCATCGCTATCATCCAGACAGGTGCCCGTAGGGACGCCACCGTCCGTGGCGCCGTAGATAGTGTGTACCTTGCAGCCCATCAGTTGCTCAACCTGCAGTGCCGTCTCAACGGGTAGTGGGGCTCCGGCATTACTGAAACGTGTTAGATGCTCGAAATTGGTTGAGCTGAGTCTGTCTGATGCTACTAGCATCGCCATTTGGGCGGGTACGGCTACCGCATAGGTGGCCTGTTCCTGTTCGATCAGCTCCAGAGCCTCTTCAGGTTTTCTCCATCGTTCCAGCAAGATGCTGGTGGCACCAATCAATAATGGCAACAGTATGGCAAAAACGTAGCCAGTGGCACCTGTTGAGGCTGGTGCTAAAGTGATAGCTCGATCCTGGGCAGTGACTTGCATCTGCTGTGTGTACTGATTGAGCAGTAGTGCGACAATGTTATTGTCGGTCCACAAACTGGGTTTGGGTAGTGAGGTGGTTCCTGATGAGACCATGATATTGACCGGCTCATTGGGAGAGCGAGTTTTCCCTTTTTCCAGCAAACGTTCAAACGTTTTCTGGTCATCAATGGCCTGGGTGTATGCGCCCTGGGTGCCGATAACTACTACCTGTTTCAAGTCTGGCAGAGAGGGTTGTAGTTGGGCGATCATTTCTGGGTAGTCAAACCCCTGAAACTCCTGGGGGATAAATACCACTTTTGCCTGGGAGCTTAGTAGCAGGTGCCCGATCTCTTTCTCACGCCAGACGTTATGCATTGGCAAGCATACGGCGCCAATCAGGTTGCATGCCAGGTGAACCATCGGCAGTTCATGCCAGTTTGGAACCTGAATGGCCACAAGTTCACCTGGTTTCACGCCTGCTTTGTGCAAATACCAGGCACAACGCTGCACATTGGTTAACAATTCGGTATAGGTTAGCGAATAGCGCGCATCACGAATTGCCGTTTTTGTGGGATAGGTAGTGGCGGCATCCTCAAACAGTTGGTATAGGGTTTTATCGCCCCAGACCCCCAGCTCTTTGAAGTGACTGTCCAGCTTCTGGGTGATTGCTCTGATCGCCATAAGTAATCCTTTATTATTGGTTGGATTAAATCATCTCTGGTGATAAATAATTTGCTGCAGGATGATAAAATGGATGAAATAGGATATAGAATATAGGAAATAACCAAAATAAAGCAAACCATCATATGATTACGAGCAACAACAAGCATCATCTTCATTATCAAATTCATGGCCAACAGGGACCCTATATCCTGATGGTTCATGGCTTTATGTCCAGCCGTTTACAGTGGCAACCTAATGTTGAGGCGATGTGTGAAATCGGTCGGCCTGTGGTGGTTGAACTATACGGTCATGGTCGCTCACCCTCGCCTGAAAACCCCGACCACTACAAGCCGTCAGGTTATCTTAAGGAGTTTGAGCGAATTCGAGAAGAGATCGGAGCTGAAAGCTGGTTTGTGATCGGCCAATCTTTGGGCGCTTCGTTAACCTTGCGTTACGTGCATAGTTACCCAGAGCGGGTGATTGCACAGGTATTTACCAACTCAAGATCCTCTGTGTCTGATGTGGATTTTAAGGAAGATATGGCTGCTTTGGCGGTGGGTGTCCGTAGTGAGGGCCGCGCCTATATTGATGCTTACCCATTAAATCCAGTCAACGCAAAAAGGATGCCGAAAGAGCTAAAAGACCGTATTGTGGCAGACACTCAGCTGATCGATATCGAGGGTTTTGCCAATACCGGCCTACATACTGTCACTAACTCCAGCGTACGCCACCTGTTGGAAGATATTCATCGGCCAACGTTGCTGGTAGTTGGTGAAAAAGAACAAAATTTTCTGTCGTGTCGAGACCATGTTCAACAGGTTATGCCCAATATTGAGGTGCTTAATTTGCCTGGGGGACACGCAGTCAATATTGACGCGGCACAGAGATTTAATCAGGCAGTGATTGAGTTTTTTAATCGCTATCTGCCGACCTGATTTAGTGTCTGGCGAAATAGAATAATACTGAAAGCGCATACAATAAAATGCGCCGCCAAAAAATTTAACTTTACTGGAGGACAAATATGATTGAGTACAAAAAACACTATGGTTTAACGGATGAAGAACTCGCCAGTTATCCTACGGTCTACGCAAAAAATCTGTTTGATGGGCAGGTTGCGCTGGTGTCTGGTGCAGCCACAGGAATTGGTAAAGCGATCGCGATGCTCTTTGCGCGTTTGGGCGCAGACCTGGTGATTTGCGGCCGCAATGAGGAGCGACTGGAGAAAGCAGCAGAGTATTTCCGTCAATTTGGCGGTAAAGTGCTGCCAGTTGTTATGAGTATTCGCGAACCCGAGATGGTCGAATCCTTAATGGATAGATGCTGGGAAGAGTATGGGCGTCTTGACCATTTGATCAACAATGCAGGGGGCCAATTTGCGCAGGATGCTATCGATATCAGTTACAAGGGCTGGCAGGCTGTTATTGACACCAACCTCAATGGCTCCTGGTATATGATGCAAAATGCTGCTCAACGCTGGCGTGACAATGAACAGCAGGGAAATATTGTAACGGTTACCGCCGATATGTGGCGAGGCATTGCCCAGATGTCTCACACTACTGCCTCGCGTGCGGGGGTCGTCTTTCTTGCAAAAGCGCTCGCCGTGGAGTGGGCTCCCTACAATATTCGTGTCAATACGGTTGCCCCCGGCACCATCGAAAGCAGTGGTTTTAACAACTATTCCGATGAGGGCCGTGAGTCCTTCTATGCTTCTGGCGCGATGAAACGCCCCGGCCATGTTATGGATGTTGCTGAGTCTTGCGTCTATCTTGCATCACACGCGGGCAACTATATCACCGGAGAAACTATAACCGTTGGCGGGGGTATGTCTTTAATAGGTGAGATTTGGCCCGCTGGTAAGCCCGATTACTACAAGCATTCTGGTGAAAAATAATTTTTTAGCCGCAGTGGCGTGTTATTGAGGGCCTGTTAACAAGCCCTAGCTGGACTGCACGATGATGGGGTTTTCCTCTCGGTCAAAGATCACATATCGTGACATATCCTGGCCACTCATGAGGTTGTTTGCCATCTGGTTCAGATGAGGCTCGGCTTCTTCGGCTGTGGGGGCTCTGCCGTTCTGGCCATTGAGACCTGCCGCAATCATAAAATCCCAGTCTTTGCTGATGTCATCTGCTTCGGCAACAAAATTATTAAAGCTGCTCAGGTCGCTGGGCAGCTTATCCACGCACATCACAGGAGAGATGGTACCGTTTATATGCTGCTTGCTTTTCTTCTTTGATTTGCGGCTTTCGGTTTTAGCGAAAAGAAAAAGCATACGCTGAGGTTGCTCCTGGTCGCTGGCTGTTTTGATAAGATCGGAAAAGTTCGAAATCATAGTGTATGGCGTCTCTTGTGCAGTATCGATAATGTTGCGACACTTTAACGAATGGTGCGGTAAATGCAAATAATTCGCATCAAGATACGCCTGTTTTGCTGAGGTGTTTACCCTGGCTAATGGATCTGCTTCAGTTCAGGCACTATGGATTGCTTCGGGCCTGTTTGATGTTTTCGTAGGCTGCTTGTATCTCCTGAGTTTTTTCCTTGGCCAGCCTCATCATCTCTTCAGGTAGCCCCTTGGCGACCAGTTTGTCAGGATGATGCTGGCTCATCAGACGGCGATAGGCTTTTTTGATAATTGCATCGGTGTCAGATGCCTTGACCCCCAGTACTTGATAAGCCTCCTGCAATTTTTGCTCGACTGACATATGGGGTTGTCCACCGCCATACTGTCTTTCGGAAAAGGCACGCTCTGCCTTGATTCGCTGATGAATCATCTCAAATCGCAGATTCGAAATACCCAGCATGCCGCAAACTCGCTGCAGAAGCTCAAGCTCTGCGTGGCTCAGCTCACCATCGGCATAACCTGCTTGAATCTGGATTTCAAGGAACATCTGGATCAGGGTGGCGTGTCGACCGACAATACGACGGAACTGTATTAACTCCGGTTCAAGATCGTACTCATCCTGCTTGCCCTGCTGGAAAAGATCAATGGCCTGGCGCCGTAGCTCCGGTGTCAGGTTGAGTTGAGTCATCACATGCTCAGCCCACCTGATCTCATCCTGAGTGACCTGACCATCTACCTTGGCCAGTCGCCCCATCAGGATAAAAGTGAGACGAAAAAAGGCTTCCTGTATTTGTGAATGGGTAGCAGTCCCTGGTTTATTGAAAACCTGTGCCAGACCCTTGTCGAACAGATGCCCGATATAAAGCCCCAATAACCCGCCAAAAAAGCCATACCAGGCATAACCGAAAAGCCCACCTAATAATTTACCAAAGATCATAATGGTTGCTTCGTCCCTCGTATCAGTTCATTGGTATCGGCCAATCGCTCTGGTGTGCCTATATCAAACCAGCTTCCCCCGTAATATTCCCCACTGACCTGCTCAGCCGCAGAAGCCTTGCGCAGCAGAGGCGCAAGGGGGAAAGCATCAGGCTTACAGCCGTCAAATAGAGAGGGGTGTAACACGCTGATACCGGAAAATGTCAATGGCAGGCTGTTAGCCAAAGCCTCGTTATACACCAGTTGATGCTGTTGTTGTTCGGTCATAAAAAAATCTCCGGCTCGATTATGGGGTGGATTGTCTACCAATACCAGGTGTGCTTTTTTTGGGCATAACCGAGTCAGTTTTGTATAGGAGAAATCTGTCCATACATCAGCGTTAATGACCATGAAGGGCGCTGGCCCCAGTAGGTGTAAAGCACGGAACACGCCGCCGCCTGTTTCCAGCCCTCGCTCCTCCCTGGAATATTCTATGGAGAGACCAAGGTCGCGACCGTCGCCGAGCAGTGTCGCTATCTGTTCACCTAGATGCGCTAGATTAATTACTATTTCTGTGACGCCTGCGTTACACAAATTTTCCAGATGATATTGTATCAGGGGTTTGCCAGCAACCCGAAGCAGTGACTTGGGAGTATGCTCGGTTAGTGGGCGCATTCGTTGGCCGCTGCCGGCTGCCAGAATCATGGCTTTCATATGTTCTTGCGCTCCTCCGTCAGTTTCGGCAGATCTCTTGATTGCTGCATACGCGGAATAATTTTAACCTCCAGCCACTCATTCAACTCTGCAAATTCCTGATAATCAGCACAGACCCGTTTGATGTAGCTGAAGGTGCGGGGAATATCCGACAGATAGCCTGTCTTACCATCTCTAAGGCAGAGCCTGGAAAAAATGCCAACACATTTAATATGGCGCTGCAAACCCATCCAGTCAAGCCAGCGCGTAAACTGCTCAAGGCTTATTTGTGAGGAGATAAGCCCTGCCACCTTCGCTTGCTCCAGATAGGATTCGACCCAGCGCATCTCCTGTTGCGGTAGCCAGCTGATATAGCAGTCACGCAACAGTGATACCAGGTCATAGGTTATTGGTCCGGATACAGCGTCCTGAAAATCCAGCACACCAATACCACCACCGGAAGGTAGCATCAGATTACGTGAGTGGTAATCGCGGTGTACACTCACTTGAGGCTGCTCCAGTGCGCTTTCCACCAGGATTGTAAATACCCGGTCCAGCATTTTGCGTTCTCGGTCTAGCAATTTTAACCCCAGAAATTTTGAAAGAAACCACTGAGGACAGAGTTGCATTTCAGTTTCTAATTTCTCTGCGTCGTAGCAGGGAAGAGGATAGACCGATGATGGCGGACACTGCTGAATTTCTAGTAGAACCTGGAACGCCCGCTGATATAATTTATCGGCCGTTGATTCGTTTAGTTTGCCCAGGTAGAGCCTGTCACCAAAATCTGTCAGTAACAGAAACCCCTCCCGCAGATTTTGCGCCATAATTTCTGGGACTGGTATCCCATGGCGATGCCAGCTTTGTGCGATTGCCACAAACGGTGCGCTGTTCTCCCGGTCTGGTGGTGCATCCATTGCGATCAGGCTGCCCTGTTCAAGATGCACCCTGAAATAGCGCCTGAAGCTGGCATCACCCGACACAGGTTCCAGCTTTATCGGCAGGTTTAAGGGTTTGCATCCCAATAGTACCAGTTGTGATTCCACCCAGCTTGTTAGCTGGATCAGTCTTTTGGCCAAAATGTTACCCTCATTTTTCACCGCGTACTAAAAAATAGACCCCCTCAACTATGTAGCCTTCAATCCCTGGTTAAGCAGAGTGAGACCTTTGCACGACAACGCTACTCGGCCCCTATTTTTAAAGCGTTTTTTAATGCTGAAAACACCAAAAAACTCGTTGCAGAAGAGAAATTCTTCACGAATTACCCACTTTTCTTCTGTATTTCCATTTTTTAG
>CAYYRK010000128.1:0-7088 GCA_964473915.1 uncultured Pseudomonadales bacterium | reverse complement strand
CGGTGGAAGAGATCCGTACGAAATCGCCCCTGGGATATCTCCTGCTGAAGGTCGCGGTTGGTGGCCGCTACTATGCGCACATCGACTTCGATATGGTGGTCACTGCCGACCCGTTGAATTTCGCCGCTCTGTAGTGCTCGTAACAGTTTGGCCTGTATAGGCAGTGACAGTTCGCCCACCTCATCCAGAAACAGTGTGCCGCCATCGGCAATTTCAAATTTGCCTGCTCGTTCCGAGATGGCACCTGAGAAAGCACCCTTGGTGTGTCCAAATAATTCGCTTTCGGCGATATTTTCTGGCAGTGCCGCGCAGTTGATGTAGACCAGTGGCTTTTCGGCCCTGGTTGAAAACTGGTGTACCTGGCGAGCAACCAACTCCTTGCCGACACCGGTTTCTCCTAGTACCAGGACGGTAAGGGGGGATTGTGCAACGATGGCGATCTCCTCCTTGAGCCGTGTGATCGGTGCGCTGTCTCCAATAATCTCTACCTGATTGCCCTCCTCTAGCAGGGTGCGAGCGACCAGGTATTCTCGTTCCGCACGTGCAGTCAGAGCATCCATGCGCTCGGCGGCTTTAACTGTAGCTTCGGCAAGGCTGATAAAGGTGCGCAGCTCGGTAAGGTCAATTTTATCAAAGGTGCCGGGCAGTACTGCGTCCAGGGTCAGAACGCCCCAGGGTTTTTCGTCGATATACAAAGACACCCCCATACAATCGTGCACATGTAGCTCAAGATTGGCTGCTTCCACTAATCCATCATAGGGGTCAGGCAGGTCTGAGTTGGCGGCAAAGCGTACCGGTTCGCGTGAATGTAACAGTATTGCCAGGCGTGGGTGTTCATCTACCGTAAATCGACGTCCCATGGTATCCATGGTTAAGCCCTTGATGGCCAAAGGATGAAGCTGTTTGCCCTCCAGCCGTAGTAGTGCCGCAGCATCACAGGGAAAGATCCTCAGCATGGCATCCAGTAGTTGTTGATAGCGTTGTTCTGCTGGCAGGTCGCTGGAGAGGTCTGAGACGATGGATATGAGGTTGTCAAAGAAGATTTTTGTTGTCATTAGGGTAACTTGTTATGATTAAGACAACAGTATAGCAGTTGTCTTAATCATAACAAGCAGTATTAAAAGCTTTAAAATCAGCATGATAAAAATTGGCTTGATAATTGCAATGTAATTGTACAGTTGTAAGTTGTAATATGACTCTATTCTAATCACATTCAATTAAGAGGAAAGCTATTATGAATTTAATGTTGGTAAGCAGCGGATATGGAATATCCGGCAGCAAGGGGAGATGGCAGTATGATAGACCTGTTGGTTAAACCAGACTCCCGGACAACCCTGCAAGGAGACACCCATGGCTGATAATTTCACCAAATCGGTAGCACGTAATATCTTCTTCGGTGGATCGTTTTTCTTTTTCTTAGTGTTGGTTGGCCTCGTGTTTGATACTACCCGGAAATTACCGGAACGTGATCACCGGGAGAATATCACTGAGGCGGTGGTTCTTGGAAAAAAAGTCTGGGAGGATAACAACTGTATTGGCTGTCATACCATAATGGGAGAGGGTGCTTATTTTGCACCAGAACTTGGCAATGTCTATGAGCGACGGGGCCCGGCCTTCATTAAGGCCTGGATTCAGGCGATGCCGACCAATGCGCCTGGCCGAAGGCAGATGCCTCAGTTCAACCTGAGCGAGGAGGAGCTTGATGCCATGGTTGCATTTTTGAAATGGACCAATGAAATTGACGATGCCAACTGGCCACCAAACATCGAAGGCTAAGCCTGAAAGGAGAACAATAAAATGCAATATCAATCGCAAGCTGTAGCCAAGCCTTACTTTATCGCCGCCATCGGACTATTCCTGGGGCAGATCATTTTTGGACTCATTATGGGGCTGCAGTACATAGTGGGAGATTTTCTATTTCCTGCAATCCCCTTCAACGTGGCCCGTATGGTTCACACCAATCTTCTTATTGTGTGGCTGCTGTTCGGCTTTATGGGCGCAAGCTACTTTCTGGTTCCAGAAGAGTCTGAGCGCGAGCTGTATAGTCCTAAATTGGCGCTGGTTCTATTCTGGATCTTTCTTGTTGCCGGTGTGCTGACCATCGTCGGTTATCTGGCGGTACCCTATGCTACTTTGGCGGAAATCACAGGCAATGACCTGCTTCCAACAATGGGGCGTGAGTTTCTGGAGATGCCGACTATTACCAAGGTCGGAATTGTTATTGTTTGTCTGGGTTTTCTCTTCAATATCGGTATGACGATACTGATGGGGCGCAAAACTGTCATCAGCATGATACTGATACTGGGTTTGGTGGGGCTGGCGGTATTCTTCCTGTTTTCATTCTATAATCCGCACAATCTTGTGTTGGATAAGCTGTTTTGGTGGTGGGTGGTGCACCTTTGGGTTGAGGGTGTTTGGGAACTTATTCTAGGAGCTATCCTTGCCTTTATCCTTATTAAGGTGACCGGTGTTGACCGTGAGGTTATTGAAAAGTGGCTGTATGTCGTCATTGCGATGGTGCTAATCTCAGGTTTATTGGGTACAGGGCACCACTATTATTGGATCGGTGCGCCAGAGTACTGGCAGTGGATCGGGTCTGTTTTCTCTGCACTGGAGCCTGTGCCTTTCTTCATGATGACGGTTTTCGCCTTCACTATGGTGAATCGTCGCCGTCGCCAGCATCCGAATCGTGCAGCTACTCTGTGGGCGCTGGGGTGCTCAGTGATGGCTTTTCTGGGGGCTGGTGTATGGGGCTTTCTTCACACCCTGTCGCCTGTTAACTACTATACCCACGGTTCTCAGCTCACCGCAGCTCATGGCCACATGGCATTTTATGGTGCCTATGCGATGATCGTACTGGCTATTATCTCTTACGCCATGCCGATACTGAATGGTCGTAAGGAGGCAAATAGTCATCGTTCTCAGGTGATAGAGATGTGGGGTTTCTGGTTGATGACAGTGTCCATGGTTCTTATCACACTTGCTCTTACCGGTGCGGGTATCGTGCAAGTGTGGTTGCAGCGTTACAGTGAAAGTCCACAATCTTTCATGGTGGTGCAGGATCAGGTAACTCTCTTTTACTGGTTCCGAGAAGCGGCAGGTGTATCCTTCCTTATCGGTCTTCTGTGCTATATAGCAAGCTTTTTTGTTGGTAAAAATGATGCTGAAGCAACAGTGCCAGGATTAGCAGATTAAGCTTTCGGCGGCGGGCATATTTGCTCGCCGCCTTTCAAGGATTTGATTTATGAATGATATTACCAAGCCTGCTACACCCTCAGATAAACTGTTGTCAGAGCGAGAACTGCCCTATTACCTTCCTCAGGGTGATGAGGTGGAGCTCTTCGAGCATGCTTTCTACAATCGCCTGCCAGTTCTGCTTAAGGGCCCCACTGGCTGTGGCAAAACACGCTTTGTTGCCTATATGGCGGCTCGTCTGGATCTGCCACTGTATACGGTGGCTTGCCACGATGATCTTACGGCCTCTGATCTGGTGGGTCGTCATCTTATCGGTGAAGGCGGTACTTATTGGACCGATGGCCCCCTCACCCGAGCTGTGCGTGACGGAGGGATCTGTTATCTTGATGAGGTGGTTGAAGCGCGCAAAGATACTACCGTAGTGCTTCATCCGCTCTCTGATGACCGCCGGATTCTACCCATCGATCGCACCGGGGAACAGTTGGAGGCACCGGACAAATTTATGCTGGTTGTTTCCTACAATCCTGGTTACCAAAATTTCCTTAAAGGGATGAAGCCCAGTACTCGGCAGCGTTTTGTGGCGCTTCGTTTTGGCTATCCGCTACCTGAGGCTGAGGCGGCCATTGTAGCTCAGGAGTCTGGCATCGCTTTGGATCTGGCTGAGCGTTTGGTACGCCTGGCAACGGCATTGCGAGCATTGAAGGACCATGACCTGGAGGAGGGCGCCAGTACCCGACTGCTGGTTTACGCGGCTACTCTGATGGTTGCAGGCTATGACCCGCTGCAGGCCTGCCGTGCTGCTCTGGTAGAACCCTTAACTGATGATGAGGAGACCGCTGCGGCTCTCATGGAAGTGGTTTATGCTACCCTGGATGGCTAGTTCACGCCTCCAGGCGGTTACCACTGAAAAGCTGTTTCTTCTCAATCTGCTAGTGCGGTTCCTCAGTGTTGTATTGTTTTCTTTTAACTATAAGAACCCGGTTACCTGGATTTTTATCATGCTCTACTTCGTCACCGCCCATCTGTATCTGCTGTTTTGCGAGGCGATGGAGTTGGCTTATGCTATCGTCGGCAAGCCCTTTCGCTATCTGATAGCCTGGGTAAACTGCCCGGCACTAGAGATTGCGGCATAATATGTCTGAGTTATGCGGCTCTGTAGCAGAATCTCGTAAGCGGCAGCATCATCGGCTGCTGACACGTAGCGTTTTTTTCATTCTGTTTGTGCTTGCTCCGCCCCTGAACTTGTTTCGTTTGGATCTTAACCTGGGGCATTTTATCCTTTTTGGTTTCGATTGGACTCTGGGTCTGGATGCCCTGCAGCGTGGAACTATGGAGCCTGTTGAAGCGGTGGTTAATCTTGTGCTGCGGGTACTGCTGCCTGTCGTGCTGTTGGTGGCTGGTCTCTTTTGGACCGCCTGGCGCCTGGGGCGCGTTTATTGTGGCTGGCTCTGCCCCCATTTTTCAGTGGTAGAAATAATCAATGGGCTGATGCGTCGAGCTGGTGGTAAACCCACTTTATGGGAGCCGCAGGTGCTGTCTGCGCGCCGTCCCAACGGAAAAACGGAACATCGTCATCCTCTTTGGTGGTTCGTCGTGGTTGTAGCGGTGGCGGGTTTTGCTTTTCTTTGGGCATTGGTGTTGCTGACCTACCTGTTGCCCCCAAGGGAGATTTATGGGAATTTGGTAACACTGAATCTAACACTAAATCAGGCTCTTTTTTTAGGTATAGCTACCCTTGTGTTTGTTATCGAATTTACTTTGGCACGGCACCTCTTTTGTCGCTATGGTTGCGCTTTCGGACTGTTTCAGAGCTATGTCTGGATGGCGAACAAGCGTGCTTTGGTGGTGGGCTTTGATCGACCCCGGGCACAAGCGTGTATAGCTTGTGGTGGTGCTTGCGATGATGTTTGTCCGATGCGCCTTAAACCACGCCAGAGCAAGCGTCATATGTTTGCCTGCACCAATTGTGGCCTCTGCCTGCAGGCCTGTTCCCAGGTGCAGGATAATACTTCCGGGGGCAGTTTGTTGCAGTGGGTTAGCGGAGAGTGCGCCCTGGATGTGTCAACCCGTGATTTTGGCCATCGTCATACTTGCACCTCCACTGAATGTTTTCTCACCGACCGCCCTGTGCGGATGAAGGAGTAATGCTTGGAAGAGCGTATTGGCGAGATTTGGCACCGATTAGTGACGCGAGCTTCGCAGCATGATTTTCCTGAGGCGGCTGTGCAGCTCAATGATGTTCAGCGTGAAGTGGGGGTGCTGTTTCGTGCATTGGGTGGTGATGGTGGGTTGCGCGTGGTGGCTGGCACGGCCCGTTCCCACGGGGCTCGACGCAGCTGGTTGCAGCGCCTGGCCGGGAGCGGTGAACGGGCTGAGGTTGCTTGTCGTGACGGTGAAACCTTGCAACTGCCTGCAAGTCTGGCGTTATTTCCAGAGTCATCGCTTAACAGGGACCTTTATTTGTGGTTGGCCGCTTTGGCTGCCCGTGCATCACCCGTTGCGCATCGTGACTGGCTACAAGTGAATCAGGCCCTGACAAGTGAGTTGATCACCGACCTGCCAGGTCTTGCTTCGCGCTATAATCGCCTGGTTCAGGCGCATTTGGCGGTACGGCCAGTCCCGGCCAGGTTGCCAGCTGCTGAGGCAGCGGTGGAGGTGGCCATCTGTCAGGCGTTGATCAAGCCTGGTAGTGTTGGTTCTATGCCGCCCGCCCATCGCCCACCTGCGCCGGTACCACTTTGGCTCTATGGTGCGTTACTTAGTACTACAGATCGAGCTGTTGACGATGAGAACCCAGAGGAGGGTGGAAGCCAAAGTCAAAACAGTGCGGACAACCGCCGTCGACGTGCCGAACGGGTAGATGATCCGGATGAGAATCGCGGCTTAATATTCAGTCGTTTCGAAACCATAATGAGCTGGGCGGAATATGTGAAGGTGGACCGCTCCACTGACGATTCTGATGATGACTCTGCAGAGCGTGCAGCCGAAGACCTGAATGTGATCAGTGTTTCTCGCGGTGGGGTAACCTCCGGGGCAAAGTTGCGGTTTGATCTTGACCTGCCCGCTGCTGATAATGATGATTTGATACTAGGGCCAGGTTTGCGTCTGCCCGAATGGGACTATCGAAATTGTCAGCTGAAGCCTGACCACTGTCTGTTGGTGCCGATGATAGCCAGAGATGCGGTGGACTCTGCATTACCTGTTGAGCTTCGAGCTCCGGCGGCACGACTTCGCAGACGCTTTGAGCTTCTTGCTGCGGCCCCGCATTGGCGGCGAGGTGAGTACGATGGCCAGGAGCTGGATCTGGATGCCTGCTTGCGCCACCGTGCTGATGCCTTGCGTGGTACGATCGACAGTTATCCGCCGGTTTACCGCGCTATGCGCCGTGATGGTCGTGAACTTGCAACCCTGCTGCTGGCGGATCTTTCTCTTTCCACTGATGCCTGGCTTAATAATCGGGTACGGATAATCGATGTTATTCGTGATTCGTTGCTGCTTTTCGCAGAAAGCTTACATGCGACCCGAGATAGGTTTTCCATCTATGGTTTCTCCTCCAGACGACGTAATCACGTGCGCTATCATACCCTCAAAGAGTTTTCAGAAACCTATGGAGACAAAACCAGAGGGCGCCTTCTGGCCATTAAACCCGGTTACTATACGCGGATGGGGGCAGCAATTCGTCAGGCAACACTGCAGCTTGGCCGAGAAACCGCTGAGCGCCGTCTGTTACTGATCTTAACCGATGGTAAACCCAATGATTTAGATATTTATGAAGGGCGTTACGGTGTGGAGGATACCCGCAAAGCTATCCTTGAGGCACGCCAGGCTGGCCTGCAACCCTTCTGTGTCACTATTGACGAGCGCGCGCATGACTATCTGCCGCACATCTTTGG
>CAYYRK010000127.1:0-7127 GCA_964473915.1 uncultured Pseudomonadales bacterium | reverse complement strand
AGGGAGATGAGTGTTGTAAATTGAGAGTGCTCAAATATTCCGTTGAGGTTTCTTCCGCTAATGATATCTGCGTATAATTCGCATCTTTTCCAGGTGCAGAGAAACTAACCAGACCATGACTATTCGTACCCGTATCGCTCCATCACCCACAGGTGATCCGCATGTCGGCACAGCCTACATTGCCCTGTTTAATCTTTGCTTTGCCCGCCATGCCGGTGGCCAATTTATCCTGCGTATTGAGGATACTGACCAGGCCCGCAGCACTGATAGTTCTGAGCAGGCTATTTTCGACAGTCTGAAATGGCTGGGAATACAGTGGGATGAAGGTCCGGATGTTGGGGGCCCCTTTGGCCCATACCGCCAGAGTGAGCGGATGGATATATATCAGACCCATGCAGATAAACTGGTAGCTGATGAACATGCTTTTCACTGTTTTTGTTCGCCAGAGCGACTCGATCAGCTGCGCAGTGAACAGATGGCTGCCAAGCAAAAACCCGGCTATGATGGCCATTGCCTGTCGTTGAGTGCGCAGGAGGTGGCGTCACGACTGGCGGAGGGGGAAGCTTCTGTTATTCGGATGAAAATCCCGGAGCAGGGCGTTTGTACCTTCCAGGATATGCTGCGCGGTCAAATCAGTATTGACTGGCAACAGGTGGATATGCAGGTGTTGGTCAAGGCTGATGGTATGCCCACCTATCATCTGGCCAACGTGGTCGATGACCACCTGATGGAGATCACCCACGTTATTCGCGGCGAAGAATGGATCAATTCCGCACCAAAGCATCAGCTGCTTTACCAATATTTTGGCTGGGATATGCCTGAGTTGTGTCATATGCCACTGCTGAGAAATCCTGATAAGAGCAAGCTGAGTAAGCGCAAAAATCCGACCAGCATTAACTATTACCGGCGCATGGGTTTTATGCCTGAAGCGGTGTTGAATTACTTGGGACGTATGGGCTGGTCGATGCCAGATGAGCGGGAAAAGTTCTCTTTTGCGCAGATGGTAGAGCAGTTCGATATCCAGCGTGTTTCTCTGGGAGGACCGATCTTTGACATTGAGAAATTGAGCTGGCTAAACGGTAGTTGGATCAGAGATGATCTGTCCCTGGCAGATTTTGCCTCTCGCCTCAGACAGTGGGCTTTTAATGAGGACTACCTGTTGCAGATAGCGCCGTTGCTCAAAGAGCGCGTTGAACTATTTAGTGATATTGCTCCATTGGCTGCCTTTTTTTGTTCCGGAATGCTTAAAATCAGCGCTGAAGATTTTGCGCATAAATCGCTGGCAGAAGAGGAGTGTAAACGTATTCTTCAATTTACACTCTGGCGGCTTGAAGCAGAGCAAAACTGGGAAAGGGGTACTCTGGAAGCGATTATCAAGCAGATGGCTGAGCAGCTGGGCATTAAAGTACGTGATTACCTGTTCCCTCTGTTTATTGCCATCGCTGGCACCCATGTCTCTGTTTCGGTGTTTGACTCAATGGCCATTCTTGGCGCGGATATGTCCAGGGCAAGATTGCGCTATGCGGTGAATTTGCTAGGTGGTTTGTCGAAAAAGAAAGGTAAGGCTTGGGAGAAGGAGTATCGTAGGTTGGGCAATAGCTAACGCCCCCTAACGGGTAAGAGTAATGCTTTGTCCGCTCTGTTCAGGATCAGAAAGCAAACCTTATTATCAGGACAATAAACGATCCTATCGCCTGTGTCTGCGCTGTGCTCTGATTTTTGTGCCGGATATATATTACCTTTCTCCTGGTGAGGAGAAAGCTCAGTATGACCTGCATCAAAACCACCCTCAGGATCCTGCCTACAGAAAGTTCCTGTCTCAGCTGTTCAACCCCCTTACTCTGAAAATTCCTGCCCCGGCTACAGGTCTGGATTACGGTTCTGGCCCTGGTCCGACCCTTTCAGTGATGCTGGAGGAGGCCGGCTATCATATGCAGATCTATGATATTTTCTATGCCCCGGCACCCCAGGTATTGGAAAGGCGCTATGATTTTATCAGCTGCACTGAGGTGGTGGAGCATCTGCACCAGCCGGGTCGGGTGATTGCCGAGCTGTTTGGCAGGCTTCGTCCAGGAGGGTGGATGGGAATTATGACCCGTTTAACCAACTCGCGCAGCGCCTTTGTTGCGGGTCACTATCACGTGGACCCGACCCATGTTTGTTTTTTTTCAAGAGATAGCTTTAGTTACCTTGCGAACGAGCTGGACGCCCATCTGGAAATTGTAAGTGATCAGGTCATTCTATTGCAAAAAAGGTAGTGCTAATGCAGTGGTGGTCACTACTGAGCTGTTTAGGCGCTGATAAAAAGGCTTGAATCTCAACAAATTGTTCTAATCCTAGAATCCTCAGTTGGGCAGGATAGAGTGTGCGTTTATGGTGGTACAGGGCAAGGCGTAATGACGCGGAGTAGTTGTTCTATTCCAAGGATTTGCAACGCTGTTGCAAATCAGTCTCAGCATGCTGTTGTGAGTTTCATGTTTATGTGTTGATGACAAATCATGTATACCTGTTGATTTCGCACTCCATTAATTTGAAGGAAGCCCAGAAGTTTCGCTCTCTATTTCCGCAAATCCAAAATCTTCCATAATCGCATACATAGACGGCACTACGAGCATAATCAGCAAGGTTGAGGCGAGCATACCAAACACAAGGCTGGTGACGAGTGGCACGAGTAATTGCGCTTGCATACTGGTTTCAAACAGTAGTGGTGTCATGCCCGCCACGGTGGTGGCGGACGTAAGAAAGATGGCACGGAAGCGATCGCGTACGGCCTGACTGGAGGCATCGTGTAGGCACATGCCCTCACTAGCGTGATGTTTTACAAACACAACTAACAGAATGGAGTCATTGACGACAACTCCGGCGAGAGAAACAAAGCCGATCATACTTGGCAAAGTGAAATCGAGACCCATGATCATGTGCCCCCAGATCGCGCCAATCAGTGCCAATGGGATGTTGAGCATGACGATTAAAGGTTCGCGATAGTTCTTGAATTGTAGACTCAATAACAGGAAGACGCCGAGGAGACCTAATGCAAATCCTGTGAAGATAGATCGATTGGTTTCTGCACCACTTTCAACCTCACCTTTGATGATGATTTTTAAGTCTGGATAGCGTTCATTCAGCGTAGGGAAGAAGCGTGCTTTTGTGTCTTTGAGTACTTCCGATGTGTTGGCGAGCGCCGCGTCAATGTCACCAAAAATATTCACAACCCGCTGGTGATCAACATGGCTGATTCGCGCAAAGTCTCTATGTTCTTTTATGTTGGCAATACTGGATAAGGGAATGCTTTTTCCGCCGGATGGGAAGATTTCCAGATCATCAAAATCATTCAATGCCTGGGTTAGCGGACTATCCAGTTTGACGTTGATTTCGTAGGCTTCACGGCCCCGATAAATATCATCAACCGTGATGCCATGATAAGCAGCGCGCAACTGGGTGGCGACGATTTGTGAGCTTATGCCAGCGGCTAAAGCGCCGGGTTGGAGTTCAACTATAAATTGTGGTTTACCGGGACGTAGATCATCCAGCAGGTTGGTCACGCCGTCATAACCACGCAGCCAGTTTTGTAGTTCCCATGATGCTTTTGAAAGCTGATCCAGGTCATTACCGATGATACGTATTTCGATGGCTCGACCGGCTGGGCCAATAACAGGTTCTTTATATTGAATACCGATCGCGTCAGGAATATCGCCGGAATTTTTACGCCACAAAGGAACAAATTCAGCCAGGGTAGTCTGGCGTTTTTCGGTACTCAGCAGGTCAATACTAATGGTTGCCAGGTGAGCGCCCTCTTCTGAGGCATCTTTATTTTGACTATAAGCGACTTGTATATTTTTGATCAGCGGTTCTGATTCTTTTTCGCCCAGTTTTTTACTGGTTTCTTTCAGCCCCGTTAACAGTTGCTGAACGACTGATTCTGTTTTATTCAGTGGTGTTCCCTGTGGCAATAAAATACGTGCTTCCAGCGAGTCACCTTCAAGATCAGGAAAGGCTTTGAATTTAAGTACACCAGTCGCTAGCAAACCAATGGACAGGATCAACAGGGCTATGGCAAAACCAACCGTGACATAACGATAGCGGATCGCAAACTCGGCCATTTTGCCAGCACGATTACGAAGTCGGTCAAATCCAGCCTCAAAATATTGCCTCCATTTTGTAGGCTCGCGGTGATGAAAATGTTCCAGTGAATGTTTTAAGTGGTGTGGTAACACCAGGAAGGCTTCAATTAAACTGATGCTCAAAACAGCGATTAGAACCACCGGTAAGACACCCAGAACCTGCCCCAGATCGCCTTTCATAAACAGCAGGCTACCGAATAACAGCACAGATGTCAGGAACGAGGAAAAAACACCCGGCGCTACACGCATTGTGCCGTCGATGGCCGATTGTAATGGAGGCTTACCCTTTTTGTAATCGTGATCGATGCTTTCCGACAACACGACCGCATCATCCATCAAAATACCGATCGACATGAGCAGGGCAACCATAGAGATCATGTTGATGCTGTAACCAAGACTACTCATGATTGCGAGGCCACCGAGGAACGAAATCGGCAAGCCCAGTGCAACCCAGAATGTGTAACGCCAGTTAAAAAAGAGTAGCAATGCCAACGCCGCCAGCAGCAAACCCTGCCAGCCATTTGTGATTAATAATTTCAGACGCTGTTTGACAATCGATGCCCGATCCTGCGTGAGGGTTAGGTGCGTGCTTTCCGGCAGACGGAGATTTTCCTCCGCAACAAATTTTGTCACCGCGTCTAAAACGGTGAGGGAGTCATCAATGGTGTTTTTGGTGATCTGTAAGACGGCGGTGGGTTTTCCATCGATCTCAATACGATCTTCGTGCCGATCAAATTTGTCTTCAATACGGGCAATATCACCGAGTCGAATTTCACCCCCTTTGTCATTGGCGAGGATCACCAGATCGGCCAGTTCTTCAGCTGTCTCGCGTGCGTTTTCAAAACGGATCTGATACGAAGTATGTTGTGTTTCCAGAACGCCAGCGGGTAAATCTATGGCCTGTTGTTGGATCAAATTGGCGATGTCCTGAATGCTGAGTTGATATTTTAGCATGGTTTCTTTTTGCACCAGTACACTCAACTCATGAGTCGAAAAGCCGTCAATGGTGACAATGGGTACGTCGGCTAATGCCAGTAAACGATCACGATAATATTCTGCCAGTGCTTTTAATTCAGAGCGTGTCAGTTTGTCGGCTGTCAGGGCAACGCTGATCACCGGGCTTGTGCGGCCCAATATTTTTATGATCGGATCTTCAGCTTCGTCGGGGAAATCCTGAATACCATCCATCGCGGTTTTTATATCATCCGCAAACAAGCTCATATCACCTTCTTCCTGCATCTCCATCGTCAGAGTACCGACGTTGTCGCGAGCGTCGCAGGTTTGTTCTTTTACAAAACTAATACCGTCGGTGGCGTCTTCGAGACGATTGCAAATCGCATCTTCAACATCGGTAGAGCTGGCTCCGGGATAGACAACACTGACCTGCACCTGATACAGGTTAATGATCGGGAATGACTCTTTATTCAGGCCGGGCAGGGCGGCCAGACCAACGGCGATGATGGCGAGCATGAGGATATTGGCCGCAGTGGGGTGTGATGCGAAATAACGGATCATGGCTATTCTTCACCAGAAGCCAGAAGACGTAATTCCTTTTCATAACCCGTTGCCTGAACAAGCTTCAAAGGCAAGCCTTCAATCACAGGAACGACATCAGTAATAATAATCTGATCGCCTTCTTTCAGCCCATTTTCTACGACGGCTAGTTGACCTTGTACAGAACTGATAGTGACGGAACGAATCGTCAGTTTATTTTCAACTGTAGCCACATAAACACGCCCTTGATGGATGGCTTTTCTGGGGATAACCAACGCGGGTTTGGCCTTTGTGATAAATTCTATGGAGGTGTACATCCCCCTCAACAGGGGAGGTCGTTTGCCCGGGATCACGTCTTCATAGGGCTTGTCGACGATAACAACCAGGCCAACGGTATCGCGTACAGGGTCAATCGATTCACTGATCCTGGTCAGTGTGCCATGCCATAAAGCCTCATCACCTGTGCTGATGTCACCGACCAGACGGACTCTTGCTTCCAGATCCCAGGCTCTGAGTATTTTTTGAAAATTGTAAGGATCCTGCAGGTCAGGCGTTTCGTGATTCACGGTGCTAATCAATGGTCGGAAGTGTTTAACTGGTAACTGCGCATTGATCTCAACAGACTGAGTGCCAGATGCTTCAAACAATTGACTGCCCGCTCCAACAAATTCACCTTGCTCTACATCAACTGCTCCAATCCTTGCATCAAAAGGCAAGCTAACTTCCGTACGTCCCAGCGTATCTTTCTTTTCATCAACCTGAGTTGCTGATTGCTTGATCTGCGCTGAGGTTGCGGCCTTTCGACTGGCAAACATCGATAACTTACCCTGTAGATCTGCAACTTGTTGACGTAGCCCGAGTACTTTTTGCTCTTCAGCATCAAGTGCTGATCGTGCGATTAATCTTTTCTCCCAGATCGTTTTTATTCGATCCAGTTCTTTTTGGCCGAAACTTAGATTTCTTTGTGCAATCCCTAACAATCGGCGAGCACTTTTTTCTTCTGTTTTTAGTTGCTCCAGAGATGATCGAGTACTGGCTAGCCCAGCCTCACTTTGGTCCAGAGAGAATTCAAACGTTGTTGGTTCAATTCGTAAAACAACAGTCCCTGCCCGCAAACTTCCACCCTGTTTTAATTCAGGATGAATGTAACTGACCTTGCCGCTGACCTCGGCCTTGTATTTTAGAAGTACCGATGGTTTAACATGACCATAAGCTATTGCGCGTGATCGGAAGGGAAGCTTCTTAACTGTGATTACTTCAACAACCTTCACAGGAAATTGGCTATCGACATGTTCAAGTGGCGCGTGGGATTTAACTTTATAAACCACGGCAGCGATTGCTATCGCAATAATCAGGGGAAGGGTAAAAGCTTTTTGGAAGAAATTTTTCATTGTAATGTGTCAGTGTTTTCCCCCGATTTAGCGGAGACTTTATTAAGAGTGATAATACACTCAGGGGTGAAGCATGGCAAAAGAGAAGAAAACAGAGCCAGGAATAATCGATGGGGTTAGG
>CAYYRK010000126.1:0-7238 GCA_964473915.1 uncultured Pseudomonadales bacterium | reverse complement strand
ACCACTACATCGTTGCGATCTCTATGGGGTTTGAACTGCTCGAGAAGACTGCTGGTTGAACCAAAGAAAACAGGGCCATACACCTGGTAGAGGGTGCTTGAACCGTGTTCGCTGCGTTTGATCTGTACGTGTTTGGCGTGTTCCCAGGCAAACATGATCGCAGAGACGATGACGCCTGCGACCACCGCTATCGCCAAGTCACTGATTACAGTGATGGTGGAAACCAGTACCAACACAAAGGCATCGCCACGGGGGATTTTGCGTATGATGCGGAAACTTGACCATTCAAAGGTGCCAAGTACCACGATAAACATCACGCCCACCAGAGCGGCCAGTGGAATCTGTTCAATCAGCGGTGAGCCTACCAGAATAAAAGCTAGCAGACACAGGGCTGCGGTAATGCCAGAGAGTCGGCCGCGTCCCCCGGCGTTAACGTTAATCATGCTTTGGCCGATCATGGCACAGCCGCCCATGCCGCCAAACAGGCCGGTCACCGTATTGGCCAGACCTTGGCCAACACACTCGCGATTGCCGCGCCCCCGAGTTTGGGTGATCTCATCGACCAGTCGTAGGGTCAGTAGTGACTCAATCAATCCGATCGCTGCCAGGATTACCGAATAGGGGAAGATGATTGCCAGGGTCTCCCAGCTTAATGAAACCAGGGGGATATGGAAACTGGGCAGGCCGCCGCCGATTGAGGCGATATCGCCTACTACGCGGGTGTCCAGATTAAAGCCGATAACCAACAGCGAGACGGCAACTATCGCAACCAATGGGGGAGGTAGTGCGGTGGTGAAGCGTGGCAGAATGCGGATAATTAGCATTGTTAGCAAGACCAGCCCTGCCATCCAGTAGAGTGGAGCGCCGGAGAGCCAGGCGACATCCACCACGCTGTTTTCAAAGGCAGTGCCCGCCAGCCAGCCTGGCTCCCCGGCGGTGCCGAACTGGCCCAATTGGGCCAGAAAGATAACAATCGCCAGTCCGTTGACAAAGCCCAGCATCACCGGGTGTGGGACCATGCGAATAAATTTACCTAGTCTTGCAACTCCGGCCAATATCTGTAGAAGCCCCATTAGCACTACGGCGGCAAAGAGGTACTCAACCCCGTGCTGAGACACCAGGCTGATCATCACAACGGCCAGTGCACCGGTTGCACCAGAGATCATGCCTGGGCGTCCACCGAAAATGGCAGTAATCAGCCCTACCATAAATGCGGCATAGAGCCCCACCAGAGGCTGAACCCCTGCGACAAAGGCAAAGGCTACAGCCTCAGGAACCAGCGCCAGGGATACAGTCAAACCGGATAACAGGTCATCTTTATAGCTGGCGGCTTTCTTTAGATGGAACTCGAACATGGGTGTCTCATTTTGGTGGGTAAAAATAACAAATAGCACAGCCACCACCCGCTTGACGTGAACCAAGCGTGGGAGGAGGTAGAGAGTATTATTGTGATAGGAAAAGGGCGCGGATTTTACTGGATTTTGTTGGCAAGGTAAAGCCCTAATTCAGCTGTGGAGTATGTGGGAAAAAACTTGCTATAAAGCGCTTAATTTTTCTTGGGGTGGTTTTTTGTTGCCGACAATAAGCCAAAGGCGAGCAGGAGGATTGGCCATGAGCCGATGCGGCTGTACAGGGTAATTCCTGACTGGATACTGATGCTATCGGTGATGCTGCTGCGCTCAAACGGTTCTGCCTGAGCTTGAATATTGCCCCTGGGGTCGATGATTGCAGTGATCCCGGTATTGGTTGACCTTAGCAGATAACGGGCATTTTCCAGTGCGCGCATACGGGCCATTTGCAGATGCTGATGCGGGCCGATGGATCGCCCAAACCAGCTGTCATCACTAATGGTGACAAGCAGTTGACTGTCTCGAGCCGAGCGTCTGACAAAATCGGGGTAGACGATCTCATAACAGATATAGGGCATGATAGAGATCTGTTTACCACGGTGCTCAATAGCCAGGGGTGGTTGCTCGGCAGGGCCGGGCCGAAAGTCTGACATAGGAAGATCAAAAAACCTGATCACGCCCCGGAGTAGTTGCTGCAGGGGAACATACTCGCCAAAAGGCACCAGTTTTTGTTTGTGGTAAACACCTGAGCCGTTGCCAAAGGCGAAGATGCTGTTATGCAGCTTTACCCCTGGCTGGGAGCGGTCAATGCTGCGCCAGGGGATGCCTGAGATCACGCTGGTGGCGTTGTTTGTCAGAAAGTTGTCCAGGTTTCCGATAAAATCGGTGGCCTGATGGTGAAAAAGCGGTATTGCATTTTCCGGCCAAACAAGTAGATCTGACTGGGGGTGTTGCAGCGCTTCATCCCTGAGTAGTCGGAGCGTTTTATTCCGCTGTTGCCGCTGCCACTTAATGTCCTGAGGGATGTTGGGTTGAAACAGGGTGACTTTAAGTGGGGGCGAAGATGCGAGTGCCGGGTCGTTTGTCCATTCGATCTGCTGTAATGCTGACCCGCAACCCCAGAGGATAAGCAGCCCGCAAAGGGTTGCTGCAGCCTGTTTTTTACGAGCTGCCATCAGCTGAGAAAGAGCGACAAATAACAGTGAACTGCTTAGCGCCGAGATAAAACTGACCCCGTACAATCCGGTCACGGGTGCCCAGCCTGCCAGGGCAGTATCTGTATGGGCGTAACCAATTTGTAGCCAGGGGAACCCAGTTAACAGCCAGCTTCTCAGCCATTCAAACAGGATCCAGAGCGCTGGAAACCCCAGTGCGGCAGAGACTCTGAAGCGCACATAACACCAGCTGAATGAGGCGGTAAATAACAGCGCCAGAAAAGCGACAAACAGACCGGTGAGCGTGAATGCCAGCGGTGCCGGTGCATGGCCGTACTGGTGAATACTCACATAAACCCATGAGGCGCCTGCACCATAAAGACCCAACCCGAACAGCCAGCCGCGCAGCAGTGCCCTGGCAGAGTTGATGTTTTGCAGGCAGGTCAGTAGCAGCAGAGGGGAGAGTATGCTTAACAGCCAGATATTGTAGGGGGCCAGGGCCAAGGGAATTAGAGCGCCCGCGATCAGTGACAGTGCTTCTCCCGCTATGCCTGGGCAGGCGGGCATTCTGATTCTGTATGCTTGATGCCCCGATGCCTGCAAGTGTGGTGTCGGTTGAGATTGGTTGTTCATTGAGGGCTGGAGCCAGGGCCTGGTAACAAGGTTTTTGCCTGGGTGAGTGAAGATTAGTTTGAGGCAACAGAGAGTGAACGGATACGCCGGGTATCTGCGGTTAGAACCTTGAAGGAGAGCCCCGCTATCTCTATCTCTTCATTGCGCCCTGGTAGCCGACCAAAATGTTGCATGATGATACCGCCAATGGTATCGAACTCCTCATCACCAAAGTCGATATCAAAGTGTTCATTGAAGGTTTCTATGGGGGTTAGCGCGTTGACGATATAGGGCCCCTCTTCAGTGGCGATGATGTAGTTGTCTTCGGTATCAAGGTCGTACTCATCTTCAATTTCGCCCACAATCTCCTCTAGCACATCCTCAATGGTGATCAATCCTGAAATACCACCGTACTCATCGATAACCACTGCCATATGGTTGCGGTTAGTACGGAACTCATTAAGCAGGATATTCAAACGCTTGCTCTCCGGGCATACCGTTACCGGCCGCAGAATATCCTTGATGCGAAAGTTTTTAAGATCAGAGGTTAGCACCATAGGCAGTAGATCCTTCGCCAGTAGTATACCCAGCACCTCATCTGGATTGTCACCGATAACAGGGAACCTGGAGTGGCCTGACTCAATAATGGTAGGCAGAAATTCCTCCGGTGACTGGCACGCTTTTACCAACACCATTTGTGGGCGTGGAATCATGATCTCCCTGACTTTCAGATCCGCAGCCTGAATAGCGCCTTCTACAATATCCAGAGAGAGGTTATCGAGGATCTGTTTTTCATGCGCCTCTTTTAGCAGCTGCAACAGCTCTTCCCTGCTGGAGGGGCTCTGGCTAAATGCCTGGCTCAGTTTTTCAAGCCAGGATTTTCTCCCCTGGGTCGGGTGGCTACTCTCTTCGTTCATGATAGTTCAGTGGGTCTCAAATGATGGGTGTTTGTAGGGGTCTGGAAATTTCAGATTATTTAGCAGCTGGGTTTCCAGTTGTTCCATCTGCTGAGCTTCGGTATTGCTGATATGATCGTACCCCAGTAGATGAAGGGTGCCATGTATGATCAGGTGCGCCCAGTGGGCCTTGATGCTTTTGTTTTGATGGAACGATTCGCTGTGCATCACCGGGGCGCAGATAACAATATCTCCGAGAATCTGTTGGTCAGGGTCATCAGGGATGCCCGGTGGATATTCAAAGGGAAAGGAGAGTACATTGGTGGCGCTATCTTTGCCCCGGTAGCGCCTGTTCAGTTCCGTCATCTCCTCTATGTTAACGATGCGAAGAGTTAATTCATCGGTTTTATGGGGCTTAACTTCAGTTTTTCTGTGTGCTAAAGCACAGTTTATCCACTCGATTAGCTCTCCAGTGTCTGGTATCCCTGATGCCTCGCAGGCATTTTGCAGGTCAAGATGGACTGTCGGAGTCTTGCTCATCGTAAGCCTCTACAATACGCTGTACCAGTGTGTGACGCACCACATCATGTGCCTTAAAATAATTGAAACCTATACCCTCTACCTTTTTGAGAACCTGTCTGACATGCAATAATCCCGACATGCTGTGCCTGGGTAGATCGATCTGGGTAATATCACCGGTAATGACCGCCTTGGAGCTAAAGCCGATCCGGGTTAGAAACATCTTCATCTGTTCACGGGTGGTATTCTGGCTTTCGTCCAGAATGATAAATGAATCGTTCAGGGTTCTGCCACGCATATACGCCAGGGGTGCGACCTCAATCACATTGCGTTCGATGAGTCGGGCTACCTGATCAAAACCGAGCATTTCATAAAGGGCATCATAGAGTGGTCGCAGGTAGGGGTCTACTTTCTGGGTAAGATCGCCAGGTAGAAACCCCAGTTTTTCACCCGCTTCAACCGCAGGCCTGACCAGCACAATTCTGCGTACTTCATCCTTCTCTAGCGCTTTGACAGCACATGCTACAGCGATATAGGTCTTGCCAGTGCCAGCAGGCCCAATGCCGAAATTGATATCCAGTTTTTGAATATTGCGCACATAATGATACTGGTTGATGCCTCGGGGCTTAATGATGCAGCGCTTGGTGCGAATGGCACAGTTGTCTGCGCGCTCCTCTGCGTCCTCTTCGGGAGCCGCGCCTGCCAGCACCAGATGAACCTCTTTGGGCGTGAGCGGGGTGTCCTGGGTACTGCGATACAGGTTTTTCAGCACTCGGTATCCAGCCTGGACACTGTCCGCATCGCCCTGTAGTTGGAACTGATTGCCTCGGTTAAATATCTCTATTCCCAGTCGTTTCTCAATTAAGCGCAGGTTTTCATCCAGTTGGCCGCATAGGTTGGCCAGGCGCTGGTTGTCGCTTGGCTGCAGCAGCAGGTCCCGGGTGAGGGTGTTTAACTTGGTTTTCAAAGTGTTGGGTGCGGCTCCATTCAATTCAGATATCGCCAGTATAGTGGTTTGCTCAATGAAGGAAAGCGATACTTTTATTTGAGACCTTTGCGCGGGAGATGATTTTGATTCCAGGCAAGAAAAAAATGCAGGCAAAGGCCTCTATTTGAAATAACAGCGGCGCCCTTAAGGGTGTTATACAAAGGCGGCTCCACTTCCGCGTTGCGCTGACCATCTGCTTAATTGGCTAGCAGTTACGGCAGTTCTCTCGCTGTTACTGCCTCAACCTGCTAGTAAACCGAGCTTGGTTCAAGTGGATCCCCCCGCAGGGAGTTGGGCAGTGCTTCGGTGATCTCTACGTCAATAAACTTTCCAATCAGGTCTGCGCGGCCACAGGAAAAGTTTACGATGCGGTTGTTCTCGGTACGCCCCTGTAACTGGCCGTTATCCTTTTTGGATCGACCAGTGACAAGAATGCGTTGAACTGTTCCCACCATAGACTGGCTAATGGCAAAGGCCTGTTCGTTAATCCGTTTTTGCAGAATCTCAAGGCGCTGTTTTTTTAGTTGCTGCGCCGTGTTGTCAGCCATGTTTGAGGCTGGTGTCCCAGGACGGGCGCTATAGATAAAGCTAAAGGAATGATCGAAACCAATCGTTTCAATCAGGCTCATGGTGTCGGCAAAGTCCTGATCGGTCTCCCCTGGGAATCCGATAATAAAATCTGAAGACAGCGACAGCTCAGGCCTGATCTCGCGTAGTTTGCGAACTGTTTCTTTGTAATCGGCGATAATGTGGCCGCGTTTCATCTCACTGAGAATTCGGTCTGAACCGCTCTGTACGGGTAGGTGCAGGTGGCTGACCAGCTCGGCTACCTGCCCGTAGACTTCGATTAACCGGTCGGAGAACTCTAACGGGTGTGAGGTGGTGAATCGGATGCGGTCTATCCCTTCAATCGCCGCCACAAAGGTGATCAGCTCTGCCAGGTCAACCTCATCGCCGTTAAAGTCGCTACCACGGTAACCGTTCACATTCTGCCCGAGCAGGTTAACTTCACGTACCCCATTTTCAGCCAGGTGTGCCACTTCAGCGATAATATCGTCAAAGGGCCTGCTAACCTCAGCGCCTCGGGTATAGGGGACAACGCAAAAGGTACAAAAGTGGCTGCAGCCCTCTGTAATAGAGACAAAGGCGGTGGGGCCATCCACGCTGGGTTCGGGCAGATGATCAAACTTTTCAATCTCAGGAAAGGATATGTCGACCACCGGTATGCGGTTTTTTTTACTGGCATCGATCATCTGTGGAACCCGGTGCAGGGTTTGCGGACCAAAAATCATGTCTACATAGGGCGCACGCTGTAGAATGAGGTCGCCCTCCTGGCTGGCGACACAACCACCCACACCTATCATCAAGTCGGGGTTTTTAGCCTTGAGTTTGCGCCAACGCCCCAGTTGATGGAAAACTTTTTCCTGAGCTTTTTCCCTGATTGAGCAGGTATTAAGTAACACCACGTCAGCCTCTTCCTCCTTGTCGGTGAGTTCCAGCGCATGACTGACACCTAAAAGGTCGGCCATACGGGATGAGTCATACTCATTCATCTGGCAGCCGTGGGTTTTAATAAAAAGTTTTTTTGGCATCGGATAGGGTCGGCTAATAAAAAAAGTGGGCGTGCATTATAACTGCATTCAAGATCGATAAACAGAGAGCTGTGTCTGAGGCAATGTTTCCCTATGTCGTGTTGATATTTTCACCGATGGCTTTAGGT
>CAYYRK010000125.1:0-7301 GCA_964473915.1 uncultured Pseudomonadales bacterium | reverse complement strand
GCATTGCGTACTCACCAAAACCCGCACCCTCAAGGCCATACTCCAGGTGATACGCTACGGATTCATCTATGCCGTTGCCAGTAAAATAGTCAGCAAGCAAATAACTGGCAGTGACAAACAGAAAAGTGATCGTCACCAGGGTATGGGCAAGTCGAAAGAACCAGGCTGCACCAGTCCTCCGATAAAAACCAAGACCGACAACCAGAAGCAGCGAGGATAAAAACAGCATCACAATATGGCTACCCTAATTAGACATTTTTTGATTGATCACGCCACCTGACGTTATTGGGTTATTTTATTTTTCGAGGTACAACCACCATTGATTGTCCACTTTAACCCACTTCTCTTCGTTAACCCTATGCTGGGACGGTTGCGAATCATCAATATGCATACCCATTAGCCCCTGATAACGGTAGTAAAGGTTGATGAGCACAGTGCACACATTTTCCTCACACCCAACAGAATGAATAGATGAAGACTCCCGTTTTACTGCAGCCCCTCTTGTACCAAGATACATTTTATAAGTGCGCGACGCTCTATACTCAGGCGTCAGGAACATATAGGATTTTTTATAATCATTTTTAGCTAATGCATCCTGGTTTTGTAACGCCCTCTTAGCAACGCGCTCCTCATCCGTCCCAACCGATATTCCCACACATCCAAGCAACAGTTGTGTCAAAACTAAAACTGCCACCATACTCTTAAACACCGATCTAAAATTACCCGCTATACTCACTGTATTCATACCTCTCAATAATTTAATAAACTAGCAGTCTGTCGAACTTGGATCTCATAGAGTCCATTTTAAAATACCGTAGGGGCTAGCTGTAATCAGGAAGGAATAAGATACTAAAATCGAAGCTTGCTACGCTCCAAAAAAATCCACCCTCCCATTGCTCTGACTCACCCCAACCATTCACATGAACGTTGCTTGGATAGCATAATTATTTCACAGAAGTTTTACCCAATTGAGTCCGAAAGAAATTAGGGCAAATTTATATCAAAAGTTTCCATAAGTCGATTCATCCGTGTGCGAAAGTCCTGGCCTATTTTTGCCATGTCAGGCTTTTGAATCACAGCGGTTGGACTAATTGTAACTAAAAGTTCAGTACGCTTTTCCTCATCAGATTGCGACCCGAACAACCCCCCTAATATTGGGATTCTGCTTAGGAAGGGGAGCCCTGAAGCCCCTTCGGTTTGGTTTTGTTGAATCAAACCGCCCAGCACAATAGTTTCACCGCTTTGAACTGCCACCTTACTCTTGATTTTTCGCTTCAAAAAGGCTCTTTGGCCGGTTGCTTCATCAATATTGCCCACATCGGTTACATCCTGGGTGATCTCCATGATCACCAGCCCCCCGGCATTCACCCTGGGCGTCACAGTTAAACTCACGCCGGTATCCTTAAATTTAATATTTTCAGTGACGGTACCACCATCGGAAACAGAGGTACCTGTTCGAACAGGCTGTTGATTACCCACTGTAATCTCCGCTGTTTCATTATTTAGCACTAGAATTGAAGGGGACGACAGCACTTTTACGTTTGACTGCTTATCAAGCGTATTAATTACCGCCTGCCAACCACCAAGCAGGTCACTGGCCAGGAATGAAAACCCTGGCACAGTTGCAGCAATTCCTGCACTGCCAAGATCCAACGTTGCTAGCCCAATATCCCCACCATTGAACTCATTTTCAAAAAACCACTCCACCCCAAAACGCAGACTGTTATCCAGCGAAACTTCCCAGATAGAAACCTCGACCAATACTTGAGCCGGCACCACATCCAGTTTTTTTAGTGTAGAACTGATCAACCTCCAGATTTTTGGTTCGGTTAATATTAGCAATGAGTTATTCGATGTATTAGCTACTATTTGAGGGACTCCTGCACTGTCTGCATTTGATGATTTTCGGGTTCTGGAGATCGCCTTATTTGCCGTACCACTGATTTTTTTTGTCCCCACTTTCTTAACAGACCAGCCAGGTACCGTTTTCCCACTTGAAGAGGGCTCGTCTAACAAGCCACTATTTTTACCAAACAGCTTGGTCAACAATGCTTCAAGCTCTTCCGCATCACCATTTTGAACCTCATAAACGTAAAGCTGAACTGCTGGCCTGCCGTTCACTTCATCTTTATCACCAGTAACCGCCAATTCATCCAGACGCTCAATCCAGGTTTTCACTGTTGCCAAATAGTGGGAACGTGGGGTAACAACCATTATGCTGTTGAGTTCCTCCATAGGGACCAACTTGACCATTCCAACCAGCGGGCTCAGTTCATTCCCCAATAAATTATTAAAACGTTCCACTACCGTAGCAGCACCAGTATTAAAAACCTCATAAATTCCAAACGACATGCCCTCCAAAACATCCACATCAAAAGTCTGCAATGTATTGATCAGATTATCCATGACAGGCGCTGAAGCAGAAACCATAAGAAGATTGCGTACCGGGTCAGCGTGTATAACATTTTTATCCAAACCCAGCGGTTTTAACACCTTTACCGCTTCGAGAACTGAAATATACGTCAATGGAATAATGCGAGTGGTATAACCTTTACTTGCAATATTGGGAAAATCTGTACGAACCGGAAGTTCAGCACGCAACCCCACAACGCCCCCTAACCGATAGATACCATTGGAAGCTTGCGCCATGATAATCCCATTTGCGGAAAGTAATGATTCCAGTATATCCAGCAATGCATTTTCAGAAATAGGTTCCGCTGACACCAGCGTAACAGCACCCTTAATATCACTTTCAATCGTATAGGGTACTTTGAGGACATCACCCAGGATAACCTGCACAACCTCTAGTAATGGCGCACCACGGAAGTTAACTGACACCATGTTCCCTCCACCCCTGAGCACACCCGCATAAACCCCAAGTTGAATAAAATCTTCAGTTCCCTTGTGTTCATATATTGTCCGACTGGCAGGAATCACGTCCTTCTTACTGACACTGGGTTTCTCAACACCCAGCTCTTTTGGCTGCACTTCAATTACAGCTGAAGGCTGGATTTTACCCAAGTTTTTTTTGTCAACCGCTAAACCATTCCCTAAGCCAGCGCAACCAGATATAAAAACTGCTGCCAATATGCAAAGGTAGTGCTTTCCACACTGAGAGATCCTTATCAAGCTACCAACCTGTTGGCTTATTTTTATCATTTCATATCCACATCGTATGGCCGGCATCACTCACCTACCTGGCGCAATTCTATTTTTTCTGAATATTCAGTTTTAGGTGGCAGCTCGATCTCTTGAGTGCCGTTACGTAAAATTACCGTGTGTTCAGTCAATTCATTCACAGTCCAACCCGCGATTTCTTCGCCCTCACTTAATGCAACCACCTCGGCTGCACTGGCTAACCAAACTTGTCTCACCCCGCCAGCCAGCATAATCCCGAGAAAGCGTATCTCCGTCTCTTCACCAATCATTTCCTCAACAGAATTTTTTTCCTCATCTGTTGATTCAACCACCAGCGGTAGCCTCTCTTTCCAGAAGAGCGGTCTCGAAAAAACCTCCTGATAGTCACTCTGATCGAACTGAATTGCTTCCTGTAAGGATGGAATTGAGTAATCGATTGTTATAGATTTTTTAATGGCGCTTTCAGGTTCCGGGAGCAGCCACGGCAACACTGCGCAGAGCAACAACGCAACGCACCCACCCAAAATCCATTTTGTAATCAATCGCTGCATAGCTTCAGCATTCATTATTTATTTCGCACCCTTTGAACGCGCAGAGGCATAGGAGGTAACTGTCAGAAAAACCTGTAATTTTTGCTCCCCTACAGGCTGTTTTGAAGCCCCCCTTCGTCCCCGGATACGGCGCTGCCACTGCTGTTTGATTTCCATCGCCTCAACAATCACCAAAGGCTGAGCACTATCAATATCATGAAGGACCCCGATAAGAGATTCCAGCGGTCCGATAAAATTAATTCTAACACCTGCCGCACTATGGTTACCCTGTTTACTTGTCCGTGGTGCAACAGTTTGGACAACCGCGCCGTTCTCACTAACGATGCCCGTCAACCTTTTCTGGATATCCAGGGAAATTTGAGTGGGGGACTGATCGGCAGAATAGACCAATCCTTGTACACCCTCTTTTTCAAATTCACTATACGCGCGGATAATGCGATTCTTTTCCCCAACGATATTTTGTAGCTTTTGTAATACTCGGCTATCTCTAACTATTTCAGCATTATACTTCCCATATTGCGTCCAGTAAGGAGCCAGCAGCAGGATGACCAGGAGCATGACCATAACTAAGGCCACAACCCCCCATGCCAACAATACACGGGAATCAACAGCCGGCCACTTCACTGACTCAAATTCCTGTCGGCCAGTTTAATCTGAAGACTAAAGCTATCTAGCCCGGTCCTGGCATTCCGATTAACAGTTGCTGAAAATTTGGCTGTTTCAACTAACGGGGAAGCCTCCAGCTTTTCTACAAGCGAAACCACATTTGTCCCCTGACCTTTCAGAGTAATCAACCCATTTTTAAACTTTAGTTGAGGCACATAAGATTCATCCGGAATCACCCTGCTTAATTCGTTTATCGCTTCTGCCAAAGGAGGGAATGTGGATTTTTTACCCAATATAAAATTAAGCTCTTTAAGCCCTTTCTCCAGTGCCAGTTTTTTTTGGGCAATCCCGGCGGCCTCATGCTTTAATGCGTCGATCTGCCGCTTCTGCTCTATCATGTAAGAGCGTTTTTTTGCCAGCGGAGAACCTAACGCGATAGCACCACATAAAAACAGACAAAAAACCCACCACACATTTTTATTGGGGCGAAATTTTACCTTTGATTCCCCCAGCAAGTTCACATCGTTCGGGATGCCCTCAGCTGCGATCCGGTCTAGAGGAATACCAACAAGCCGAACCAGATCTTCCAGATATACACTGATGCTTGCTTTAGGGTATACCAGAAGTTCGACAACAATTTTTTTGGTTGGCTTATTCCGGCCCACAACAATCACATCAAAATAAATCTGTTCAAAACTGAAGGGTGTTAGCTTATCTAACTGAAAGCCTACCGCCTGTCGCAAATTATTCTCGGCCTGCTGAGGCAGCTCGATTTGCTGCCTTAAGAGCGCTTGCTCGCCAACGTTCACCTCGAAAGATACGTCTTTCAGCAGCACTGATTTCCACTGGCTGATCTCTTTTAAAATTAGCCCGTCAGGCTGACGTTTTAGTGCATTAAGTTCCAGACACTCAATAAATTTCTTATGATTTTTATCACACAGCTCAAAAGTAACCTGACCTTGATCCAAGTTGGCTATAACTCTAGTGGTCGACCGCAAAAAGGCTGCCTTCCATTCAGGCTTTAAACTACTAGAAAGAATCCTCAACCAGCCAGCCAGGAGGGCGGCCAAGTCGACTCCGAAAAACAGCCATTTTCCAGATGTTGAAAGTTTCATCCTGCGCCTGCCTTACCTGTTGACTCTTCGTTATCTTCAAAATGCGCAGTATACCTATCCCAATGCTTGATATGATAGAGGGACCCCGAACCTTTTTCCTCAAAAGTAATTGCACCACCACCAATTGAAAGGACCACCTCGGCCGCCACCTGGCGTTCAACACCTTGAGCAGGCATCGTGAGCCGCAGACGATAGGTTCCAGATGACACCAAGGAAAAAAAACTGTTTTCCAACAAGGTATCTCCCAATTCAATGCCTGCTGATTCTAGATTCTCAACATCACTTGCCTGCCCCAGCAGAGATAACAAATCTCCAGAAGCATAATTATAATTTACTGATGTGCTATTTGAATAAACACTCAGATAAGGCTTCAAACGATTAGTCAGGCTCGGAGTCATCCCCAGAACCATAGCGAGCTCATCCACAGCCCTGAAGTTGGCATTGGCTGGTCGCTGCTTCAAACCGGCCATCTCATATTCATTATTTTCTGCCCCATCCTCCTGGGCTAAGTCATCTGGATCACGCCAATCAATAATTGCGGTAGCAACACTTATGGCATCCACTTCATCCCCTGCTACAGCCTCAATTAACGCTTGCAGAAGATCATGGGGTGCTGCATTAAGACTGACATAGGATTCTTCCGGAATAAATCGGAAACTTGCAACTTTTTTTCCTATCTCTATTTCCTGAAAACTGCCTTCCAACTGTGCCAGCAACTCGGAGTCCGCCCTGTTTAACTGAGCCAGATAACTAGCCACACCTTCAACCATTGCCCGCAAATGAATATCATCAATAACACCCCGAACAATGCCAGTCTCAACCCTGATATTCCGACTATACCCCGCAAGCAACAGTGACAGGAGCAACACCGTCCACAGCACGATAATCAGCACTGCCCCACTCTGTTTTTTTTGATTAGCAAATAATATTTTCACCCATGCCCCACTTTCAGTGTAAGTGACGGTAATACATCCCCATTCCTGGTTATATCCAACTTCACTAAATCTGGAACTCCCAAATGGTCCACCCAATCCATCACCCACTCGGCGTTTCCTGTATCGTCCCTGTTAAAATAGGAGATTTGAACTTCAACTTCCTCACTCAACAGCACAAATTCGCTTTCTTCAAATATTTCGTCTGCCGATAACCCATATTTATATCTACCAAAGCGCCCCCATAAACCAGGTTTTGAATCTAGTCCGGACACCACCTCCACCAAGTAATTTTCTCCGTAAGTTGACATGGACAATGGCGCAACATAACGAATCCTGGATACATCACCATCAAACGCATCTACCTGCACGCCTCCTTCAGCCAATGTGACAGCAACAACATTCAGCATATGCCGCCGCAAAAGATTGACCAGCTGTCTACTATCTTCCACTTTTCTGATATGTTCTTCAGCCAGCTGCACACTATGTATGCCGGTTCTGAAACTTGAAAAAAGTGCCAGGCTGATCAAACTGGTCAACATCAGGACGACCAGCACCTCAATCAATGTAAAACCCGATCGTCGGCCAACCATTAGTTGACCGGCTCCTGCCTTAGCGAATAAAGACGGAAAGTTTTATCTTTACCAAATTCAGGCCAGCCAATCTCAACCGTCACCAACAATAGGCCTTGCAGCGACTCACCGGCAAGCATGGCGGTATCTTCCCAAGGTTCAAAACGGATTCTCCAGCTAAAATCCGTACCCTCTTCAACCCCTTCTATTTCACCCGCTTCCACAGGGTGGATCAGTCCCACTTCATTGAGGCGTGACTCAGCAATCAGGGCAGCCAAACCGTAATTATCGGTACTTCCTAAATTTCGCAAACCACCGGCAAACCCCTGTACAATAACCACCAGCACCGCCGACATCACCACAAAGGCAACCAACACCTCCAACAGA
>CAYYRK010000124.1:0-7504 GCA_964473915.1 uncultured Pseudomonadales bacterium | reverse complement strand
CTATTTAACGAGAAAGATCGGAAAATATGACCAAATTTGGATTTTTCGCAGTAGATTAATGCTAAGTCCGACAGGACTCCTAGTCCTCAGGTCAGGTTTTCTGTGCAGACGTAAACAGGGTTAGATGTTGTTCGTTTACGATGCCATCTAGCGGGATATCCCAGTTCTGGGGTGTTAATTTTGATACCTGTTGAAATCTGTATGCCAGCCCGACCAGTAGGGGCCGTCCTGGTCTTTCCCGGTTTTTTAAAAAAGCAAATGTGCGGTCATAATACCCTTTGCCCATTCCCACCCTGTTTCCCTGCAGGTCGTAGCTGGTCAGTGGTAGTAGTACCAGCTCAAGTCGTTGGGCACTGATCAGTTCGCCCGGTTTGTGTACAGGTTCAGGGATGCCATAGCGGTTAGGTTTTAGTTCGCAGCCTGGTTGAAAAGCCGCGAAATTTAGCTGGTTGGTACCATTCTGTCTCAGTACGGGCAGGTAACAGTGTTTATTCATTTTCAGTGCCTGAGCTAGCAGTAGCCCAGGGTCAATTTCTCCACCATGGGGGTAGTAAAAGGCGATGTGCTTCTTGTCACGGATCAGGCCGGCGTCGATGATCAGCCTGCAGATCTGAGTGGAAGCCTGGCTGGTTCTCTGGCTCGACAGTGTGCTCCGTTTTTTGCGGATTTTTACTCTCAGAGATTGAGTGTCAGGGGTGCTCATGCTGTACAGACCATTTCTAGTCGCTGGATTATCAGGGAACAGGGACTTACAGTTGAGGAAGGGATAATTCTCCACCACGCCGTTATCAGCGGTGTCCTTGAACCGAGGGTTCAAGGAGGGGGCATCTGTAGTGAATCAGGCTTTCCGGTCGAGCGGACATGCACACCATCACCCTAAAGTTGCCCTCAAAATTTCATAACTAGGCCCGAGGACGTAACCGACTCACGAACGCAGCAGAGAACTGTACATAGTATATATCTCACCCGTAGAAATTGTCAGCTGAAGATGCCTGGTTTTTAGATTTTTTTGTTTTAAAGCGAGTGGGGAAAGGCCGAAACGGTTTAAGAAGTTTCTTGCAGAACCTGATCTAGCTTGCTAGCTAGACGCTCAGCCATCTCTCGGCGGGAGCTGTCAGTACGGTCTTTTTGTAAAGATTCGTGAGTGATATTCAATGCGGCCATAACAGCGATACGATCCAGGCCGTGTATTTTTCCTGTTGAACGAATTTCGCGCATTTTCTGGTCCAGATGCCGTGCTGCACCCTGCAGAGCCTCACGCTCCTCTTGCGGACAAGCTATAAGATATTCCTTTTCCATGATGCACACGGTAACGGTGGTTGGCTCGCTCATGATTATGACTCCATCGATTTAAGGCGAGTAATCATGGCTTCAACCTTGTCGCGGGCCAGATCTTTTTGCTGCAGGATACGTGAACGTTCGGCTCGAAAACTACTCCTCTCCTCCTGCAGAGCGCTGTTTTCTCTCTCCAGAATTTTGTTTTGTTCATCCAGATTTTTGCAAACCGCTATCAATTGGTTTACTTTTAATTCCAGTGCTTTAAAGACCAGTTCACTCATGACATTGTTATTTTTCATCAAAAAAATCTATAGTACTATAGATCGGTGCCTGGATGTGGTCAATATTGTGCGGGACAATAATAGCAAGTTTTCTGAGAGGGTTATCTGTTGGGTAGAGGTTTATTATGATCGGTGAGGACGAAGTGAAAAAAATAGTAGTTGGGTATGATCAGCTGGATGATATTTTGTTAACCCTCGATGTTTTTATTTCACCTTCAGAGTTGCATGGGTGGCTGTGTGGCCAACTGGTTCAGGGGGCCGTTAGCTCCGAGCAGGACTGGTTGAAAAATGCTGCTATTTACCTTGAACGAGAGCGAATTGAGGTTGATGAAATAGTTGAGGCACTGCGTTCACTTTACGCCCAGTCTCTCCAGGAGCTAGCGGGTAGTGGTTTTAATTTAAGTCTGGTTCTACCGGATGACGATGCTGACCTGGCCTTACGGGCTGGTTGTCTGGGGCTTTGGTGCCAGGGTTTTGTTGCCGGGTTTGGCCATAAAAAGTTTTCCCTGTTATCGGATGATGCCAAGGAATCTTTTTTATATATCAAACAGATTTCCCAAATTGATAGCAGTGAGCTTGAAAATGGTGAGGAAAATGAAGAGGATATGATGCAGCTGATTGAGTATGTGCGTATGGCGGTTATTCTGCTTTATAGTGAGGTCTTTGGGGCTTCAGGGAATTATGCCAGCCAGTCACTGCACTGAGCGCAAGCCATATTTTATTCAAACTAATACCACCTTGGGAATCAAACAGATGGAATCGGCACTGCAAATAACCGTGAAAGAGTTTCAGCAGCGGCGCAAAAAATTGATGGCACATATGTCTGAGAATAGCATCGCTATTTTGCCAGCTGCGCCGGTGGCTATACGCAATCGTGATGTGGAATACCCCTATCGTCAGGACAGTGATTTTTATTATCTCAGTGGGTTCATTGAGCCCGAGGCTGTGATGGTATTAAAGCCAAAACGTGAGCACGGGGAATTTATTATGTTTTGCCGTGAACGTGATCCGGAGAAGGAGATGTGGGGTGGCCTGATCAAAGGCCCTGAAGGTCTCTGTGAAGAGTTCGGCGCGGATGATGCTTTTCCAATTCAGGATATTGATGAAATTCTGCCAGGTTTGATCGAGGGTTGCGACAAGGTTTACTACTCTATGGGCTCCAATCCGGAATTTGACCGTCGAGTGATGAGCTGGGTCAATGTGATTCGATCTAAAGTGCGAAGTGGTGCTCAGCCACCCAATGAATTTATGGTGCTTGACCACATACTCCATGATTTACGGCTGATTAAAAGCAAGCGGGAAATTCAGCTGATCCGCCGTGCCGGAGAAATTTCGGCTCAGGCCCATGTGCTGGCGATGAAGGCCTGCCAGCCCGGAATGTGGGAGTATCAGCTGGAGGGTGTTTATCTGAATCATTTTCAGCACCATGGTTGCCGCTCCGCAGCCTACCCGAGCATCGTCGGTGGTGGGGCTAATGGCTGCATACTTCACTATGTTGAAAATGCTGATCTACTCAAAGCAGATGAGCTGGTTTTAGTTGATGCAGGCTGTGAGCACCAGTATTACGCCGGTGATATCACCCGCACCTTTCCGGTTGACGGCCAATTTAGTCCTGAGCAACGAGCAATTTACGAGATTGTTTTGCAGGCGCAGCTTGATGCGATAGAACAGATCAAACCGGGCAACCATTGGGATCAGCCCCATGAAGCGTCTGTTCGAACCATTACTCGCGGTCTGATCAAGCTGGGTCTGTTAAAAGGCACGCTAAAAACTTTAATTAAAGCGGAAGCCTACAAACCCTTTTATATGCACCGCACCGGACACTGGCTGGGTCTGGATGTGCATGATGTGGGTGATTATAAAGTGGGTGGCCAGTGGCGTCTTCTGGAACCGGGGATGACATTGACCGTGGAACCGGGTATTTATATTTCGCCAGATAACACGAGCGTGGCGAAGCAGTGGCGCGGCATTGGCATCAGAATAGAAGATAACGTGCTGGTCACAAAAACCGGTTGCGAGCTACTGACCGATGCTGCTCCGACTGACCCGGATGAGATAGAGCGGTTGATGGCCTCCTGAGCGAACATCATGGGATCTATAGAGACCAGGTTTTTTGATTTAGTTATTGCTGGCGGAGGCATGGTGGGGGCGAGTCTGGCCTGTGCACTGCAGCCACTGGTTAAACATCGCGGGCTCAGGGTTGCGGTAGTTGAAGCGATCTCTCCGAGCCTAAAAAACAAGCAGGGTTGCCAGCCGGGTTATGACGCCAGGTCCACCGCGCTATCCTGGGAGAGTCGCTGTATTTATGAGCGTTTTGGCATCTGGCCGGAGCTGGCAGGTCGGGCTACCCCGATCCGATCAATTCATATATCTGATCAGGGGCATTTTGGTGCAGCCCGCCTGCATGCAGGTGACCAGGGCGTTGAAGCGTTGGGTTATGTGCTGGAAAATGCCTGGTTAGGTGAGGTGCTGAGCAGTCGGGTACGCCATGCGACTGACATCACCTGGCTCTCTCCGGCCCAGGTGGTTAAGGCAAAATGCGAAAGTGGCAGGATGTTGCTACAGGTTTGTAGTCAGGAAACTGAGCTGGAGATTGAAACTACCCTGCTGGTTGTTGCTGATGGCGGACGTTCCCGTTTGTGTGATGATCTACAGATAGCGTTTGAGACGCAGTCATACGGACAGCACGCCGTGGTGGCCAATGTTTCTCTGCCCCGGTCCCATCATCATCGAGCTTACGAACGTTTTACCCCGCAGGGGCCATTGGCACTGTTACCACTAGAGCCTGATGTGGACGGCAGTGACAGGAGCTCGCTGGTCTGGAGTGTAGCCAGTGAAACAGTTGATGAGGTGATGGCGCTTGATGACGACCAGTTTCTGGCAAGCCTGCAACGGACATTTGGTTATCGGTTGGGTCATTTTTGCAAGATAGGAAAGCGGGATTATTACCCACTTTCACGTCAAATCGCCAGAGAACAGATCAGACCTGGTCTGGTGGTTGTGGGTAATGCTGCACACAGGCTGCATCCGGTAGCCGGTCAAGGCTTTAATCTGGCCCTGCGAGGAGTTGAATCACTGGTTAAAGCACTGTCAGTGGGCATGGATCGGGGTTTAAGCTTGGGAGCTCCTGCCGTGCTACAGCAATACTTGAGTCAACGCCAAGGTGATCAGGCGAGAATGCTGGGTTTTACGGACGGTCTGGTCCGGCTTTTTTCAAACCAGGATCTATTGCTGGGATTAAGCCGTGATTTCGGGCTGGTGGCTCTTGATATGCTGCCTATGGTCAAAAAGTATCTTGTCAGGCGGGCTATGGGTTTGGGTAGTTGAGCTGTGAACAAGGAGAAAACGGGTTAGAGATCATGGTCATTGATACCGCTGATACAGAATATGATGTCATTATCGTGGGCGCAGGGATGGTCGGCGCTACTCTGGCCTGTGCATTGGGACTGGGCGGTATGCGCGTGTGCCTGCTGGAGGCAGGCACCATGGCGGATCTGTCGCAATGGGATGATGCCGCAGGTTTTGATCCAAGAGTCAGCGCACTGACCCGGGCATCACAGAATATCCTGGAAAATCTGGGTGTCTGGCCGCAGATTGGTACACATCGCCACTGCCCTTTTAGCACAATGCGTGTTTGGGATGCTGAGGGAACGGGCGAGATTAGCTTCAGTGCAGAGGATGTCGATCAGTCAGCACTTGGGACGATTGTTGAAAATGGGCTGACACTGGCGGCCCTGCATGACAGAGTTCGGGAAATAAAGAGTATCAGACTGTTCGAGTCAACCAGCCTGCTGGACCTGACCCATGATTCAGATGGACAAGTCTCTGTTCGCCTGGGTGGCCGTGGAGTGATCCGAGCTTCACTTATTGTGGGTGCTGACGGGGGGAGGTCAATGGTTCGCCAGCTGGCGGGAATAGATTTCTCGGAATTTGATTATCGGCAGATGGCCATTGTCACCAGCGTAAGGGTTGAGTTGGACCATCAGAATACGGCCTGGCAGCGGTTTTTATCGACCGGACCACTTGCATTCCTGCCGTTGCTGGACACGTCCGGGGATAAGCGATGCTGCTCTATTGTCTGGAGTATAGATGTTGGCCGGGCACCTGCTATTTTAGAACTGAATGACGTTGAATTTTGTCAGGCGCTAACGCGTGGCTTTGAAGCAAGATTGGGCCAGGTATTATCGGCCGAGCAGCGCCATGCTTTTCCCCTGTGGCAAAGGCATGCTAGATCCTATGTTCAGCAGGGCCTGGCTCTGGTCGGAGATGCAGCCCATACCATCCACCCGTTAGCGGGTCAGGGCGTTAACCTGGGAATGCTTGATGTGGCGGTGCTGGCAGAGGAGTTGCTGGGTGCCCATCGTCGTGGTGTGGCAGCTGGCCATCTGGCTATCCTGAGGCGCTATCAGCGAAGACGTATGTTGAGTAACGAAGTGATGTCCAGCGCAATGACCGGTTTCAAATGGCTTTTTGCGGAACAGGGGTTGCCGCTGCGGTGGCTGAGAAACAGGGGTATGTCCCTGGCTGGAGAATCAGCCCTTTTACGTCGCAAGCTTGCTCGCCGAGCAATGGGTTTATCGGGTAATCTGCCAAAACTGGCGCAGGCGTACAGAATCAACTAGATGTTAATACCGCATGGCAGGATGGTTCAGATGGCAGCGGGTTTGCTGCTTCTGATTCAATGCTTGCTGGCCACCGCTGAGTCTGCATTAGAGCAGCGTGTTGTTAAGGTGATTGATGGCGATACCGTAATCCTGTCAGATGGCCAACATGTGCGGCTGCTGGGAATCAATACGCCGGAACTGGCGCGTAGGGGTAAAGCTGGTGAACCCGGTGGTTTTCAGGCCAGTCAATGGCTTAAGAGACGGATTGAAGGCCGCTGGGTCAGGCTTGAAGTGGGGCGGGAGAAACGGGATCGATATAACCGTTTGCTGGCTCACCTTTTTGATAAAAACGGTGAGCATATTAACCTGGCACTGGTGTCCGGTGGATTTGCAACGCTCAGTATTATCCCTCCAAATCTGAACTATTCGAAGAGGCTTTTGGCTGCGCAAAAAAAAGCCAGGATGGCCCAGCGCGGCCTTTGGGGTATGGAAAGATACCGGCCACGCCCTCTGCAGGCGGTTGACCTGGGCAGGGTGCAGGGCTGGCAAAGACTGTTGGTTACGCCTCGTGCGCTATCGCGCCATAAGAAATCATATCGGCTGGTGATCAATGACCAGTTTTATCTCAGGGTGCCACGGGGTAACCTGTTGAATTTCCCCAACCTGGATGCTTACGTGGGCCGCTCGCTTGAGGTTCGGGGCTGGGTCTCTAAATACCGGGGGCGTTACTCTCTGACTATCCGCCATCCCAGCGCGTTGGTTCTGCTTGAAGAGCAAAAATGAGAACCCTCTGACCAAAGCCTCTGGTGGTTTGCTAGTGGCAACTCTCCATCGATACTTCTCTGGTAATACTGAATGCCCCTCGAATATCGCCCAGTTTGAAATTTCGAGCCTTGTCATCGGGATAAAGTTGATCAAGTTTTTTCGCGAGATCAGGTGCTATCTCCTCTCCGTGGCAGCTCAGACAGAGTGACTTTGTTGGAATCGCTTTCATGTATCGAAATAGCAGCTTGCCACTGCTTGAAATTACCACAGCATGATCAATCTCACTAATTGCCTCGCCGGCTTCCTTGCGTTTTTCAAATGAGTTTAGAGTGGCTGTTTCCCAGTCATCTGGGGTGTTTTTTGTGTTTCTAGGCTTCAGTGAGGTGCGAGAGATCTCCCAGCCATATTTTTCAGAATTACTTATTGCAATCTCTTCAGCCACAGTATTGCAGATATCGACTGCCTGAAGAGGCCCGCCTTTCTTCATTCCTGCCATAAGTTCGCTTTTCAGTTGACCGGCAAACGCTTTAATCGCGAGCCTGCTCTCATCAATCATCTGCTGCTCACTGGCCGCGT
>CAYYRK010000123.1:4977-7521 GCA_964473915.1 uncultured Pseudomonadales bacterium | reverse complement strand
TGATTCTATCTTTTATCGGTGAAAATGTATTGGGATTGCCTAAATCCTATTAGCAATATAGAAAGGAATATTTTTATGACCAATTGGATTCAAGCGAAGGATCTGCCCGGCTTACTGCAGCCTGGACAACGCGTATTTATTCAAACTGCAGCATCAGAACCAACAGCACTACTTCAGGCTCTGGCTGATAGTGGCTCAGCCTGTAATGATATTGAGTTTATCTATCCTGCAATACCGGGAGTCAATCGTTGGGATCCTGCACTGCTAGGTGAAACATCTTCTGCCGTCAGTTTTTTTATTACGGGGGAAAACCGGCAGTCGGTAGCGCAGCAGAGAACCAAAATTCGTCCGCTTCACTACAGCGATACCTATCGGTATGTTGTGGAAACGGCACCGATAGATATCGCGCTCATTCAAGTTTCACCACCGGATGAACAGGGGCGCTGTAATCTTGGGCTCTCGATGGATCTTACCTCAGCTGTCGCGGAAAAGGCTACAATCGTTGTTGCTGAGATTAATCCACAGATGCCTGCAGTCCCGGGAGCGCAAACTATCCCGCTTGAGTCTATCGATTACGCTGTCAAGGTCGACCACCCGATACTTGAGCTTGCCACTCCGGCGATTAATGCAGAGGCGATCGCAATCGCTAAAAATGTCGCCTCGCTCATTAACGACGGCGCTACTTTGCAGCTGGGCCTTGGCCGCATACCAGCCGCTGTACTCGAAGAACTGCATGGTCACAAAGATATTGGCATACATTCAGGGATGATTACTGATTCAATCATGGGTCTGATAGACGCTGGCGTTATTACCGGGGCCAATAAATCCATCGATAAAGGGAAAATAGTCACCGGTATGGTGCTGGGCAGCAGAAAGCTTTACGATTATGTAGGAGCCTCTTCAGACATAGTATTAAAACCGGTGCCCTACACCCATTCACAACAAACGTTGTCTGCAATTGATCAGTTTGTGGCCATTAATTCAGCCTATCAGGTCGATCTTTTTGGGCAGATCAATGCAGAGCATGTGGGTGGAAAGCTGACGGGTGGCAAGGGCGGCCAGGTGGATTTTGTACGTGGGGCAAAAAGCAGCCATAACGGCTTCTCTGTTATTGCGCTTGGTGCAACGGCCAAGAGGGGAACCATCTCCAGAATTGTACCCACCTTTCAGGGTAATCAGGTGATCACCGTTCCGCGAGGCGATGTAGACTTTGTCGTCACCGAGCATGGCATTGCCGATCTGCGCTTTACGACGATGCAGGAGAGCGCCGAAGCACTGATTCAGTGCGCTGCCGCACCGCAGTTTCGTGATGAGTTGCAAGAAGAGTGGCGCAAATTGGCATCGCAGGTTCTTTAAATAGCAAAAAACAGGGGTGCGAATAACGCAGTTGGGCTACGAAATTTGGCAGTTTTTTCGTAGCCAACTGCATTCTCCAGAATAATGCCAAATGTGGAAGCACCCTGGCTGGGGAGTGAATTTAAGCTCAGGAATAAGCCATGGATTTGATAGAAGCGATCAACAGTCGATTTTCGGCACGCGGGTTTTTGGACACCCCGGTGCCAAGAAAAACCATTGAAGAGATTATCCGTTTGGCAAGCAGGGCGCCTTCGAGTTGCAATACCCAGCCCTGGAGGGTTTATGTGGTCAGCGGCAGAGTACGCGATGAGTTGGTCAGTGCCGCAATAGCTTCGGTGATTGAGAATGGTTGCGAACCACTGGAATACGAAACAGGTCCGGCTAAATGGAAACAGCCCTATAACGCTCGCCGTTTTGAAACCGGCAGGGCGCTCTACGATGCCGTGGGTATTGACCGCAGGGATAAAGCCGCTCGCAATGCGCAGATGTTGGAAAATTTCCGTTTTTTTGGCGCACCGGTCGGCCTTATTTTTACTATCGATAAAAGCTTATGTCCGAGCCTGCTGGGAGATCTTGGCATGTTCATGCAAAATGTGATGTTACTCGCCCGGGAGTTCGGACTGCACACCTGCCCACAACAATCTTGGCAATATGTTAACCGTACGGTACACCGAATGCTGGAGATCCCGGAGGAAGAGATGGTCTACTGTGGAACACCTTTAGGCTATATTGATTCTAAGCACCCGGCCAACAGCATAAAACTGGGTCGCGCTCCAGTGGATAGTTTTACCCGCTTTTCTGGATTTGAAGAGTGATCATCCAGGCAGGGCGGCTTCGGCTAATCAGAACAAATATGATTTTTACTATTACGAGAGGTTATGCGATGCGCAGTTATACTTTTATTTTATCTTTAGCCAGCTTGATACTCAGCTTGAGTACACCACTTGCGGCTCAAGATAGCGAAGTTAAAATCCAACGGATTACTGTTACGGACAACATATCAATGCTGTTAGGGAAGGGTGGGAATATCGGCCTTTTTACTGGTAGCGACGGTACCTTTCTGATCGATGATCAGTTTGCGCCTCTCACCGGAAAGATCCTTGCTGCGGTCAAAGAGGCGGGCGGTGATACCCCGCGCTTTCTGATGAATACCCACTATCATTTTGATCATACCGGTGGCAATGAAAA
>CAYYRK010000123.1:0-4877 GCA_964473915.1 uncultured Pseudomonadales bacterium | reverse complement strand
GCAGGTGACATCATGTTTAACGGCATGTTCCCCTTTATTGACTCCGATCATGGTGGCAGCCTGAAGGGGATGATTGACGCGGTAGAAAAACTGCTGTCGCTGGTCGACGATGATACTCGCATTATCCCGGGTCACGGCCCCCTGGCATCCAAAGCAGATCTGAAAGCCTACCATGGGATGCTCTTTACAGCCTATCAGCGCCTCAGCCAACTCAAAGCTGAGGGTAACGACCTGGAAGCCATTGTGGCAGCTGAGCCGCTGGCCGATCTTGAAAAAAACTGGGCTAGCCCACTCTATTCCACGGCTGACTGGATAGGTATCGTTTATCCAGGAATTTAGCGGTGCGCATCACAGGAGTAGCACAAGCGCCTCATTCGCCTGAATCCGATAGCCCAGGTTTAGGTGAATGAGGTATTTCGCCCCCTGCTGATGAAAACCCCACCTCAAATCGCCTTTCCCCCTGTGGCAAGCGCTAAAATCTGACACTCTTCTGGACACTGTTTTTGCTGCATTAATCATCTCCTTGATCCATATCAATTGCTTTCCTGCTAACTTGCAGCGATAATAGCAATGAGAATTATTCCTATTCGTGAGATTCTATGACTTTAAGTGATCTGAAACCTGGCCAGAAGGGCCTTGTTACCGATTTGAAATCCACCAACCTGGCCTTAATCAGCAGAGTGATGGCGCTGGGCATTGTCCCAGGTGAGGAGATTGAACTGCTTCGCCATGCACCTCTGGGAGATCCACTGCAGATTAAAGCAGGGGCGACCTACATTAGTGTTCGCAAGGTTGATTCCGGGTTTATTAATATCACGCCTTGCTAACGATGCGAATAGCACTTGTTGGCAACCCTAATTGTGGCAAGACCACCGTTTTTAACCGGCTAACCGGCGCCCGGCAAAAAGTGGGCAACTGGCCCGGGGTCACAGTAGAGAAGAAAACCGGCAGCCTGGTTGTTGGTGAAGATCTAACCATTGAGGTTACTGATCTGCCTGGCCTTTACAACCTGGACCAGATTGATCCAGGCCAAGATGAACAGGTCGCCACAGAGTATCTGCTTTCAAATCAAACCGACCTGATTATCAATATACTTGATGCGGCCAACCTGAACCGCAACCTGATTCTGACCTCCCAACTACTCGAATTCAACCAACCGTTAATTGTTGTAGTCAACATGGTGGATGTGGCTAAACAGCATGGTGTTAACCTGGACTTTGAGCTGCTGGCCGAGCGGTTAAAAGTACCTGTCATCCCGGTTGTCGGCTCTACGGGTCAGGGTATTAGCGAGCTGCGTGATGAGATTAAGCATCGACTCAATGCATTGCAAGATGAGGGAGAGAGCCGAACTCAGGCGCAACAGATATGCGCTTTCGGTGGCGATGAAGACCACCTGATTGGCCGTAATACCAAGAGGTTTCAGCAAGTTCGTGGGTTAACCCAGGGCGTTGTGCAGCGGGCATCTGGCAAAGCAACCTGGTCAGAAAATATTGACCGGCTGGTTCTTAACCGCTGGCTGGGCATACCGATCTTTCTTTTAATGATGTATCTGATGTTCACCGTGGCCGTTAATGTTGGCGCAGTCTTTATCGACTTTTTTGACATCCTGTTTGGCGCTTTTTTGGTTGATGGTACTGCCCAGATACTACAGTGGGCTCATGCACCCCAGTGGCTTATTGCTATTCTTGCCAGCGGAATTGGTGCTGGTATTCAACTGGTGGCCACCTTTATTCCCGTTATTGGTTTTCTTTATCTGTGCCTTTCTATGTTGGAGGATAGCGGTTACCTGTCGCGAGCGGCCTTTGTTATTGACCGGTTGATGGCCAAGATCGGGCTACCCGGTAATGCCTTTGTACCCTTGATCGTGGGTTTTGGCTGTAATGTCCCAGCGGTCATGGCAGCCAGGACCATGAATCGCCAATCTGATCAGCTACTGACCATTGTAATGGCGCCCTTTATGAGCTGTGGCGCCCGTTTAACCGTCTATGCGCTGTTTGCCGCCGCATTTTTCCCCAACAACGGAGAAAACATCGTTTTTCTGCTTTATCTATTGGGTATTCTGGTTGCTGTGTTAAGCGGTTGGATATTCCGAAAGCAGATATTTTCTGCCAAAGCTGCACCCTCTTTTATCGAGATGCCCGCTTACCATGCTCCGGTGTGGCGAAACATCATGCTTACCACCTGGCACCGCCTCAGTGGTTTTATTAAAAGAGCGGGAAAAACCATCGTCCTGGTCGTCACCCTGCTAAGTTTTATGAACTCCATCGGTACCGATGGTAGTTTCGGTAATGAAAACAGCCGTAAATCGATTCTCAGTGTGATCGGCCAACAGCTTACGCCTATCTTTTCCCCATTGGGGATTAAAAAGGATAACTGGCCGGCAACCGTGGGTATTTTTACCGGCATATTTGCCAAGGAAGCTATTGTAGGCACGCTGGATGCACTCTATGTCGAAGAAGATTTAGCTGCTGACCAGGGGTCTCTTGATCTGTACAGCGCAACGCTCAGCTCCTTTGTCTCGGTCAAGGACAACTTTCTGGATCTGCTGCAATCACTGGGTGACCCGCTAGGTCTGGGCTCTGTAACCGATATTGATGCGCTGGCCGAAGATCAGGGCGTTGATGCCACTACACTGACAACCATGGCGGGTCTGTTTGACGGCCAGGTAGGTGCTTTCTGCTATCTAGTGCTCATCCTGCTCTATACCCCCTGTGTTGCGGTACTGGGAGCAATCAGGCGTGAAGCTGGCTTGCAGTGGATGTGGTTGGTGGTCGGCTGGACCAGTTTTCTCGCCTATTCCATCTCCTCCCTTATCTATCAAGTTGCAAACTGGAGTGAGCGTCCGCTCTTTGCCACGCTTTGGTGTCTGGCAGTGGTTGCTGCCTGGGGTGGATTTATCGTTTTTTTAAAACAGATTGGACACCGTATCCGCAATACTGAAATATTCGCGGTATCTACACACTGATATAATCCATTGTCCTCCTTCCAGACACAATTAATGGAAACACGGCTGAATGTTTATAGGTTATCGGTATAATCAGGGGATATCGCTAATATCAAAAACCTATCTGATTTTAGTGCTCGTGCTGCTTGGATTTTTCGCCTACTGGTACCAAGGCAATGCTTTTGACAAAAGCTATACTTTAGCCAGTGCCTTTCAATACCCTCAGAACTATGCTCGGGCCTGCGAGAATAAAAACAGCGCCGCTGCTGACCACCTGCAACGAAAAAGTGCACAAAATATCGCTTTTAGCGTAACTACTCCCAGCAACTATCGCAGTGATTTTGCTCACCCCCTCTTAGTGGTTTGGGCGCCGTCAGGGTATAACGAGAGATCATCAGAGCGCTTTACCGGTTTGACTCAAGAGGCTACAGAGCAGGGTTATGTGGTCGTTCACCCCCGTAGTGTTCCTTTGGGGATCAAGGCGTTAAAGGCCCTTGGCATGATACCGGCTCAGGTTGTTGATGATTATTGTATCGACCCCTCCCTAATTTTTTTTACCGGCCATTCCGATGGCGGTACCATATCCAATGCTCTGGCAGTAATGCCGGAACTCACGCTCCAACCAAAAGCCCTGGCTCCCAGCGCGATGGGGATGCGCGGTCAGGATATGCAGGCCTATGGTTGCCCACAACCTACCAGTGTGATGTTGATGCATAATACAGAGGATCAACATTTTCCCGGTTTTGGTCATGAGGTCATTAACTGGTGGGCAAACTGCAACCGATGCACGGGAGAGGTTACGTCCTCAGACCACCAGGGCTGCATACAGTACGCCGGTTGTGCCGATGGTGTAATAACGCTTTTTTGCGAGGCGAAGGGTGGTCACACCTATTGGCCAGGGCCGGAGCATCAGCCACTTCGTTTTTTTACAAAAATTATATCGGCATCTCAATAGGCGATTAATCTGACAGCAGGGCCGGTAATGACAAATTATTGAACTTGCCAGAGAATTTGAAATCCCCCTATACTATGGGAAAGAGTTGGGTAACTGGCGTTCATTCTCAGTCCAGCTTTTGCCAAACCACTTATTTGACGCTAATAATATGAGATACGAAGGCCCAATTTATCGCCCCCCTAGTGAGGCAAACTCATTATTGATTCAAGCCACAGTCGGCTGCCCCCACAACCGCTGCACATTTTGTCTGGTTTATAAAGACGGTATTAAGTATAAGGTTCGCGAGGTTGAAGATATCAAGGAAGATATCCTCAGTGCCAGGGACCGGTATGGTCTTACCCCTAAAACTTTATTTTTTCCGGCGGGCAACTCTATTGCGATGAAAACAGATGATCTGGCTGAAATCTGCAGTTATGCCAGGGAAATTTTCCCCAGTTTAAAGCGAATTACTGTTTATGGCTCTTCCCAGTATATTCAGAGAAAAGGCTTGGAAGATATGAGAAAACTGGCGGAAGCTGGGCTTTCCCGTATCCATTTAGGGCTGGAATCTGGAGATGATGTAACATTAAAAAATATCAAAAAAGGGGTCACCGCAGAAAAACATATTGAGGCGGGCAAGATAGCTATTGAGGCAGGTATTGAATTAAGCGTCTATGTGATAATAGGGATTGGTGGCAAGGAGCGTTCCGCTATTCATGCCCAGGAAACCGCCCGGGTTCTCAATGAGATAGAGCCACACTTTATAAGGTTGCGCACCTTCGTTCCGAAAAAAGGCACACCCCTCCTGGAGGATGTTTTAAACGGAACCTTCTTGATGCTAACCCCCCATGAGGCGCTAAAAGAAACAGCGCAGCTTATTAAAGGGATTGATGCCAACTCCTATATAACAAGCGACCATTATACCAACTATATTAACCTGGAAGGACAACTGCCAGAGGCTAAAAAGGATTGCCTGGGCCAGATAGCACGATCTTTAAC
>CAYYRK010000122.1:0-7522 GCA_964473915.1 uncultured Pseudomonadales bacterium | reverse complement strand
TTCGTGGTAGAAACAAAAGAATAAACGACCGTAGCATCGGTCAAACCTATTCGAGTCCCCCCGGCATAGCCGGAGGTTTACCTAATGATTAAATTATCAGGGCCGCCAATCGGTAACGCTTGCTCTATGGGGCTAACATAAACCCAGCCGGAGATATTCGGCCCAATGCGTCCCGCTGTACGAATAATGCTGGTGACGTCATCGACTTGTGAGTCTTCGCAGACCAATGATATTCGAATCTCAGAAATAACAACTCCTGCATCAGTAGAATAATCCTGTTCGGATTCGCTCAGGGGCTTTAAAGTACCTTTTACATCGAGCATGGTTATATTTCTATAACCGGCATCACGCAGGGCTTCGACGACAGAGGCAGAACGGACATGGTGTATAAATGCTTTAATTTGTTTCATGATTTTACTCCATGGTTTAATCGGTTGTTTATAGGCCATAGAGGAGATACTCCCTATGGCCAGTGTATGAGCCATTAAGATGCTAACTGATCCTCATTATTTTCAGTTATACCTTTTGGTTTGCGGTAAGCCATTCGGTATAGGCCTGGCAGTACCAGTAGCGTTAACAGGGTGGAGGAGATGATTCCTCCTATGACCACTGTTGCTAAGGGGCGCTGTACTTCTGCACCAGTGCTGGTGTTAAGGGCCATAGGCAGAAAACCCAGCGCTGCTACCAGGGCGACCATCAATATGGGGCGCAGACGCAACATCGCCCCTTGTTGTATCGACGTATCGATATCATCACCTTGCTTCAAGCTGTCTCTAAATGCCGACACCATCATCACGCCTGTGAGTACAGAAACACCACAGAGGGTAATAAACCCTACGCCTGCAGTAATAGACAAGGGAATATCACGTAGCCAAAGGGCAATAACACCGCCGGTCAGGGCTAATGGAACACCACTAAAAACGAGTGCTGCATCTTTGGCTGAACCAAAGGTCATCATGAGCAGGGCAAAAATCATGACTAGAGTAACGGGTACTAACAAGCTTAATCGCTCGGTAGCGGATTGCAGTTGCTCAAATGTACCGCCGTATGCCAACCAATACCCGGGCGGTAAAGTCACTTGTCGTTCAATCTGCGCTTGCACATCTGCAACAAAACCACCCAAATCACGGCCTCGTACATTGGCACTCACCACCAGACGGCGTTTGCCGTTTTCTCGGGAAATTTGGTTCGGTCCCGGAGCAAGGTTGAGTGTGGCCACTTCATTAAGTGGAACATAGCCTCCCTGCGGTAGTAGTATTGGCAAGCGCTCCAGGGCTTTTAAATCGTTACGGATTTTCTCCGCCACCCTAACAACAATAGTGAAACGCCTGTCTCCCTCAAATATCAACCCGGCCTCTTTACCACCTGTTGCGGCGGCTAATACGTCTTGCACATCGGCAACATTAAGACCGTAGCGATACAATGCGGGACGATTGGCCTCGACCGATAATATGGGCAGCCCGGAAACCTGTTCGACTTTGACGCCTTCGGCACCTTTGATACCGTTGAGTACGGCGGCAATCTCTGTACCTGATTTTAATAGCTGATCAAGGTCATCGCCATAAATTTTAATGCCCAGGTCTGATCTAACACCGGAGATAAGTTCGTTAAAACGCAGCTGAATCGGCTGGCTAATCTCGAAGGCATTGCCGGGGATGAGCGCCAGTTTCTGCTGAATATCATCCAGTAACTGGGATTTGGATTTATCGGGATTAGGCCAGTCAGCGCGATCCTTTAACATCACATAGCCATCCGAAATATTGGGCCCCATGGGATCACTGGCCACTTCTGCGGTGCCGACCCGTGAAAAGTAGGTTTTCACCTCCGGTATTTCCAGCACTGCGCGTTCAAGTTTAAACTGCATGTCTAGCGATTGCGTGAGACTGGTACCGGGAATTCTCAACGCCTGAATGGCGATGTCACCCTCGTCCAAATTAGGAATAAACTCGGTGCCCATTTTTGTGGCCAGCCCACCAACGCCGATGACAAAAAGCACTGCACCGGCTAACACGCCTAATCGAAATTTGAGTACCCAGGCTAAAATAGGGGTATAGGCACGTTTTGATTCGCGAACAATGATGTTGTCTTTTTCTTCAATATGGCCGCTGAGCAACAGCGCCACCGCAGCGGGTACAAAGGTTAATGAAAGCACCAGAGCGGACAACAAGGCAATAATTACAGCCATAGCCATGGGCGTAAACATTTTCCCTTCTACTCCGGTGAGGGCGAGAATTGGTAAGTTAACCAAAATCACGACCAGAACGCTGATTAAACTAGGCGTAAAGACTTCGCGCGTGGCAGAAAAAACAACCTGAAACCGTTCTTCCAAGTTAAGTATGCGGCCCAGATGGTGCTGTCGGCCAGCCAGTCTTAGAATGCAGTTCTCCACAATAATGACTGCACCGTCGACGATAAGGCCAAAATCCAGTGCTCCCAAACTCATCAGGTTGGCACTGACTTTGGTCTGTACCATGCCTGTCATGAGCATCAGCATTGAAAGTGGAATGACCATCGCGGTGAGCAAAGCAGCACGGACATTGCCAAGCATGGCTAATAAAACCACGACGACCAGTACGGCACCTTCAAGCAGATTTTTCTGTACGGTTGCAATGGTTTTATCGACCAGTACGGTTCGGTTATAGACCGGTTCGGCGGTGATACCTTTGGGTAGTGTTTTGTTAATAGCCACCAGCTTTGCGGAAACCGCCTCTGAAACGCTGCGACTATTTCCGCCCAGTAGCATGACAGCTGTGCCGAGTACGGTTTCTTCACCATCACGGGTTGCCGCTCCGGTTCGGAGTTGTTTGCCAAAACCGACGTCGGCTACATCCGCTATGGTTATAGGAATACCGTCTTTGTGGGCGACAATGATCTGCTGGATAGCTGCAATATCGGCAACTTGCCCTGGCGCTCGAATCAGATACTGCTCGCCGTTTTTTTCGATATAGCCCGCACCGACATTGGCGTTATTTTTTTCAACGGCTTCAACGAGATCATCGAAGGTAAGCCCAAATGCCAATAGCTGTGCTGGTTGGGGAGTAATATGAAATTCTTTTTCAAAACCACCAATGGTATTGATCTCGGTCACCCCTGGCACCAATCGCAATTGAGGGCGAATGACCCAATCCTGCAAGGTGCGCAGTGCGGTGGCATCGTATTTCTCACCATTGGGCTGGCGGGCATCCTTGTCTGCATGAACAGCGTAGTGAAAGATCTCTCCGAGTCCGGTTGCAACCGGCCCCATCACCGGTTCAATACCTGACGGCATATCGCTTTTGGCCTGTTGCAATCGTTCATTAATCAGGTTGCGGGCAAAATATATATCCGTTCCTTTTTCGAACACTACCGTTACTTGAGAAAGGGCATACCTGGAAATGGAGCGTGTACTTTCTACATAAGGTAAACCGGTGATAGCCAGCTCGACCAGATAGGTGATGCGTTGCTCAACTTCCAGCGGTGAATAACCGGGTGCCTCGGTATTGATTTGCACCTGTACATTGGTGATATCGGGCACTGCATCGATCGGCAGGTTTTGATAATTCCAGATACCCAGCGCACCGACGACGAGCACAAAAAACATCACCAGCCAACGGCGAGCAATAGAAAATTGAATAAGTTTATCGATCATAGCGAGGCCCTTTTATGGTCTCGCACTACAAAATGCAGTAGTGCTGGAGTTAGGAAGTTACACGTTTTAAACGGTGTGTACTGAAGGTTGTTAATGGCCATGTTCAGCATCCTCCTTACCCATTTCTGATTTCAAAACAAAACTATTTTTGGCGACATAGACTTCATCAAATTTCAAACCAGAAAGTACTTCACTCAACTCACCGTCGGTGCGTCCCAAATTAACCGGACGTGGCTCAAAGCCTTCTTCGCCCTTGACGAAAACAACCTTCTCTCCCTCAATGAGCTGTACTGCTTCATTGCTAACAACCAAAGGGGCCGCTATCTCTGACAAAGTAATTTCGGCGTTAATAAAATGCCCTGGTTTCCATCGGTTGTCTGTATTTTGAATTAATACTCGAACGGTGGTGACTTGGTTATTACTGTTGCCCGAAGGCGCAATGTAGATAATTTTTCCTTCGCCAGAGATAGAGTGATTCTCGTGTTCGATGCGAACAGTTTGTCCTAACAGTGCTTTGTCTACATCCTTTGGAAATAAGGATAAATCAACCCAAACGGTTGAAAAATCTTCAATAACAAACAGTACTCTATCGGCCGTTTGTTCGCCGATATTGGCATTGCGCTGCGTGACAATGCCATTAAGTGATGAAGCTACAGAGTAGTTATTCAAGCTCTCATTCGCTTCAACAGTAACCAACGTTTCTCCTTTGCGAACGTGATCGCCAATTTTCTTGTTAACTGAGCGAATAACACCATCAAAACGTGCACTGACCGACTGTACTCGTTCTGCGTTGCTTGTAACGACGCCATATACGGGTAACGTTTCTCGAATATTGCCAGACCTAACTTGGGAGAGGCTGATTCCCGCATGCTTGATTTGCTCTTGTGTGAGTTCGATGTGGCCTTCATCATGTTCTTCCTTCGCACCATGATCGTTTTCTGCCAATGCTATTGCCGACATAAAACAGAATGTGAAAGTGAAAATTGCATTAATGAGAGGTGTTTTAATTGCATCGTTTATATTCATCGTACTGATCCTGAAAATTTGATTGATTTGCCATATTGCGTGGCGGATAAGGGCTCTGCTGTCAGCTGTTCAATTTCGGCACCATAGGTGAGTGCAGAAGAGGCCGATTCGATCAGCGTGCGCCGGGCATTGAGCAATTCATGCCTTGCGGATACGTATTCCAGATAGCCATAACGGCCGCGTTGGTACGCAGTCTGTGTTTCTTTTAGCGCATCACTTAGTGCAGGAATAATCGTGCTTTGAAGCTCTTTTGCAGCGAGGATAGCTTGCCTTCTATTGTGAAATGCACGAAATAATTGTGTGTGCATGTTCAGTAATGCCACTTCTTTTTGCACATAGATTTCATTGCGTTGAGCTAGTGCTGTCGATACAGCCCCCGAATTTCTTCTCGAAGAAAACAGCGGCATACTAAAACCGGCAACCAGCGCTGAATCATCAGTCTCCTGGAATCGACGCACGCCTACCGACCAGCTGATATCCGCTTTCGACTGTATTTTGGCAACGCGGACTTCCGCATCCCTGAGTCGCTCTTTAGCTGCGAAAATTTGGATAGCCGGATTCTTCTCCATTTTTGCAAAGAGTGTTTTAAAATCGATATCGGTACCGAAATCATACAAATCACCTTCGACATTAGAAAAATTCGGTGATGCTTCTCCCCAGAGCGCAGCAAGTGATACCTTTAGATAATCAAGCTGTTGTTGTATAGAAAGTAGAGTGAGTTTTGCTTGCGAGGCTGCAGCTTGAGCCCGCTTTACCTCAGCATCAGGCGTTGCACCAGCCTTAGCGCGTTTTCTCACGATATTGAGAGTCTCATCTGCAAGCTCATTCGCTTCTTCCGCCAGGGAAAGCTGCTCTTGTGCGGTGAGTACATCCACATAGCGTCGGGTCACTTCGCCTAGCAATTCCAGTGATTCCACTTGGCGCTGTGCATCGAGAACAGACCGACTATTAGAAACAATGCCCCGTCGGGCAGCGCGTTTGTCGCCCATTTCTAAAACAGACGAGAGCGAAACGGTAAGTTCTGCACCATCAAATCCACTGAGTTCATCGGAGCCAGAAAAATTTTCAGCGTCTACGCCTAATTCATAAGCTGGTTTTAGGTTCGCTGATTCTAGTTGCCCAATCAGTGCAGAGTTGCGAAAGTCATAAACTTTAAGGGAAGGATTTTTCGCGAGCGAATGATGAATGGCTGCAGAGAGGGAGAGTGTACTCTCGTTAGTGTTGGCAATTATTACATTGCTAAAAAACAACATAAAGAAACCAAGGAGGCCATGGCCTACTCTATGGATAAACCTAATAGAATGGATGGGGCCCACTTCAATTTCTAACCTAAAAATAATTTTCATAAAATGGTTCATATTCGATACCTGTAAGACAAAGTTGTACTCTGAACTCAAATTTAATGGCCAGCCACCTAATGAGGGCTGGCCATCGGTTTAGTAGGCTATCGTTTTATCGTGAGTAGGGTTTTGTTTCGAGTATGGTTTCTTCGAATGAAACGCAATCTTAATGGTGGAATTTGGCGGCAGCTCCTTAGAAAGAGTAGTGGAGAAGCGAACCCCTCCTTTTCGTTTGGCTCTATATGTCAAAAATCGGGGGGTGTATGTGGTGGTTGTTTCGGTAATTAATTCGCCACCAGGCGCGTACGCGGCAATGTCAATATGGCCCCTGCGAAGACCGTAACGATGACTGGCCGTCATGCGTCCTTTTACTAGAATTCCCTCATCTCTGGTGTAGGTGTTTACACGTCTAAAGCGCCAAGCTGATGATGAGTGTTTAACTATTTCGATGGTTGGTTTAGTTTCGGAGCCCCAGACGGGTAACATAACAAAGGCTGCTAAATAGATTGAAATAAACAGTTTCATAATTTTATCCTCATGATCGAACAAGTCTCAGACAGGCTTAGAGCGCTGGCTGGAAAAAATAATGGTGAGACTTTCGGTTAAGCGATTGGAGGACGGAATTTGGGAAGTGGGATATTCGATAGATAGGCGAATTGATACCGTGGTGGACTTTGCTTAGATGCAGACGCTTTTATGTGATTAACAGTGTTTGATAAAAATAAATGGCACATTGAATGACAACAGTGATGGCAATCATAGGTATTGCCAGTTGATGAGTCTGTTGGGTTCAGGCCGGTAGCCGTTGAATTGTTCTTAGTTATGTCGGATTTATCATCATGATCGTGCTCAAATTCTAAATGCTCGACGCCGGATTGGTAGGTTTCATGGCTATCGGCAAAAGCCAGCACTGATTGACAGGCAATCAGTGCTGTAAGCAAATACGATATCCAATGTTTAGTCACAGAGTAACCTATAATTTAATGCAGTCTTGCATCAGTCTGTCTTTGAAAACCCTAATGGTTCAGGACTTTAACTTCAAAATTCGTTGTGCGCCAACGAATACAATTATGGCAATAATCAGGCCAATGACTAAGTCAGGGTAGCGTGATCCTGTTGCCGCGACAAGTATACCAGCCAAAATAACGCCCACATTGGCGACCACGTCATTCGCTGAGAAAATCCAGCTGGCCTTCATGTGAGCCCCATCGTCCTTACTTTTCGCAATCAACATCAGACACGTCACATTGGCTATCAATGCAACAAGCCCAAAACTCATCATAAGTATTGAGGCTGGTTCGCTGCCAAAGATAAATCGTCGTATCACTTCACTTAGCGCGCCTAATGCTAACACTACCTGCAGCCAACCGGAAAAGTGAGCGGCTTGCAGTTTCCTTTGGGCGCTGTGTCCTACAGCGTAGAGAGCAACACCATAGACCGCAGCATCGGCGAACATATCCAGAGAGTCTGCAATAAGTCCGGTGGATTGTGCCGACCAGCCGACGAATAATTCAACACCAAACATGGT
>CAYYRK010000121.1:0-7564 GCA_964473915.1 uncultured Pseudomonadales bacterium | reverse complement strand
AACTGATATGTGTTTGGTGTTTTAAAATAAGCGGTTTTAATTTTTATTTTCTGCGGATATGATGCAATGCAACAGACCAGACTTGTGTTTAATAATGAAAAAAGGCCAGCAGTCACCAACTAAAATGGGAGATTTTCCTTCACCTCTTAGATCAACAGGGGTGGTGGGTTTGTTAACCATGTTGTCACGGATTCTCGGTTTAATCCGGGATGTAATGATCGCTAATTTGATTGGTGCTGGTGCCAGTGCAGATGCTTTTTTTGTTGCATTTAAAATTCCCAATTTTTTGCGCCGACTTTTTGCTGAAGGGGCCTTCGCTCAGGCGTTTGTGCCTGTATTATCTGAATATCGCACGACCCGTGATTATGAGGAAATCAGATCGCTGGTAGATCATGTCGCCGGAATGTTGGGGTTAAGCCTTGCTATTTTAACCGGTATCGCGATTGTCGCAGCTCCCGTTGTAACCTTGGTGTTTGCACCGGGGTTTGTTCAGTATGAGGAGAAGCTTGCGTTGGCAACACAGATGTTGCGAATCACTTTCCCCTATCTATTACTGATCTCTATGACTGCTTTTGCAGGCTCGATTTTGAACAGCTATGGCCGTTTTGCGGTGCCTGCATTTACTCCGGCCATTCTTAATCTATCATTAATCGGTTGTACTCTTTTTATGGCACCCTGGTTAAACCAGCCTGCTATGGCGTTGGCCTGGGGAGTGCTTATAGCGGGTATCGGCCAGCTTTTATTTCAATTGCCATTTCTGCTAAGGATCAATCTGTTACCGACCCCAAAAATCAGCAGGCATCATGAGGGCGTGACTCAAATATTGCGATTAATGGTTCCGGCGCTTTTTGGTGTTTCGGTTAGCCAGATTAACCTGCTGCTAGATACTGTGCTGGCCTCATTTTTACAGACAGGTAGTGTCTCCTGGCTTTATTTCTCTGACCGGCTGGTTGAGTTGCCGCTGGGTGTCTTCGGGATTGCTATCGCAACAGTTATCTTGCCAAGCCTCTCCCGTCAGCACGCCAGTGAGGATCAAAACAGGTATCGCAAGACCATGGGTTGGGCGTTGCGTTCCGTCTTCACCATGGGTTTGCCTGCAGCTCTAGCGCTTTTTGTATTGGCCGAACCCCTGATCATCACCCTTTTTCATTATGGAGCAATGACAGAAATGGATGTGCAGATGTCGGCGATGAGTCTGCGGGCGTACTCCTTTGGGTTAATAGCGTTTATGTTGATCAAGGTTTTGGCGCCGGGTTATTTCTCCCGACAGGATATGCGCACTCCTGTGCGTATCGCAGTCTGGGCGATGTTGGCTAATATGGTGCTTAATTTACTGTTGGTCTGGCCTCTGAAACATGCCGGGCTAGCGCTAGCTACCTCGATGGCGGCATTCCTTAATGCTGGGTTGCTTTTCTCTGGTCTTTATAGGATGGGGTTTTATAAGCCGAACAGAGACTGGTGGAAGCTAGGCATTCAATTGCTGGTTGCGAACATATCAATGGTTCTAGTGCTTATGTTACTAACCTCTGGTAATGAGTTGTGGTTTGCCTGGGATGTTTGGCAAAGGGCGTGGAGCTTGGGGGGGCTTTGTTTGGTGGGCGTTGTTATTTATTTTCTGGTGCTTTTTATGTTGGGTGTCAGGCCTGGGCAATACAAAATCTAGTGGATTAAAATTACTGAAAAATCAGCTTGTTTTTAATAGTCCAGCGTATGAGATGTTGATGGGCTGATATATAATTAGCGGTTTTCTCTGTTAGGGTTAGGTGCTATGGAACTTATTCGAGGGCTGCACAATTTAGAGACGAGAGCCAGTAATGGTTTGATGCAGCCTTGCGTGCTCAGTATTGGTAATTTTGACGGTGTGCATCTGGGGCATCAGATGATATTACGTCAGGTGCGGCGCAAAGCAGATGGGTTAAAATTGCCTGCACGAGTGATGGTGTTTGAGCCACAACCTCTAGAGTTTTTTGAAGGGATGGGTGCGCCCGCACGGCTGACCCCCTTTCATCAGAAGATCCGTCTGGTTTTGAGCAATTCGATTGACTCAGTGGTCTGCCTGCATTTCAATGAAGAGCTGCGTAGCATGACTGCCCAGAACTTTATTGAGCGGGTTCTGGTAAAAAATCTTAATGTTCAATTTCTTATTGTCGGTGACGATTTTCGTTTTGGGTGCAAGCAACAGGGTGATTTTGAGATGTTGCGCGAGGCGGGCATGCATTATGGGTTTGAAGTCACTAACGCCGAAACATTGATCAGAGAAGGGCAGCGGGTGAGCAGTACTCGTGTGCGCGGGGCTCTGGAGAACAGTGACTTTGCCCTTGCCGAAAAATTACTGGAGCGACCCTATACAATTTCGGGAAGGGTGATGCATGGTAATCGTTTAGGCAGAAGTATTGGTGTGCCTACAGCTAACCTCTCGCTCAAAGGAAAAAGGCCTCCTTTGAGCGGGGTATTTGCGGTTGAGGTTGCTGGCCTGGACAGGCGAGTAGGTCACCAGCTGGTTCAAGGCGTTGCTAATGTCGGGGTTCGACCGACAGTAGATGGCACTATGCCACTGCTTGAAACCCACTTATTCAATTTTGATGAGGATATTTATGGTGAAAGAATCAGTGTATTCTTCCGCCATAAAATCCGTGAAGAGAAGAAGTTTTCCTCAGTGGAAGATCTGAAACAACAGATCATACGGGACATTGCCTCAGCTAAAAGACATTTTGGTGCGATTTGAAAATCGGGCGACAGATTGTAGATAAATTTAAATTATTAAAAACGATATTGATCGGATTGAAATGACAGATTACAAACAGACTTTAAATCTCCCAAAAACAGGGTTTCCAATGAAGGCCAATCTGGCCCAGCGCGAACCACAAAGGTTAAAGCGTTGGCAGCAGGAAGATCTGTACCAACAGATCCGGGCATCTAGAAAAGGGCGGGAAAAATTTATACTGCATGATGGCCCCCCTTATGCTAATGGCGATATTCATATTGGTCACGCGGTTAACAAGGTACTCAAAGATATTATTGTTAAGGCCCGGACGCTCGATGGATATGATGCGCCCTATGTGCCTGGTTGGGACTGTCATGGCCTGCCTATAGAACACAAGGTTGAGGGTAAAATTGGTAAGGCCGGAGTCAAGGTTGACCGCAGGACCTTTCGCAGTAAGTGCCGGGAATATGCACTGAAACAGGTGGATGGACAGCGTAAGGACTTTATTCGACTGGGTGTCTTTGGCAGCTGGGAGGAGCCCTATCTCACAATTAATTTCCAGACAGAGGCTGATACTATCCGGGCGCTGGGTAAAATTGTGGAAAGTGGTCACCTGATACGGGGTTTTAAGCCGGTATACTGGAGCGTTGTGGGTGGCTCCGCCCTTGCAGAAGCAGAGGTCGAATATCAGGATAAGGTTTCGTTCTCCATCGATGTGCGTTTTCCTATTGCTGATGAGGAGGCATTGCTTGCGGTGTTTGGTGAGGGTGTAGGCGATGGGCCTCTGAGTGTGGTTATCTGGACTACCACACCCTGGACGCTTCCTGCTAATCAGGCGGTGTCAGTTCATCCTGAATTAGATTATGTGCTGGTTCAATGCGATACACCTACAGGATCGGAGCGGCTGGTTCTAGCCGAGCCACTGGTGGGCGCAGTGATGACCCGAGCAGGCGTAGAGCATTATCAGATTTTGGCATGTTGCAAGGGCCAACAGCTTGAGCACCAGCAATTAAAACATCCCTTCTACGATAAAATGATCCCCGTTATTCTGGGCAATCACGTGACAACAGAGGCGGGCACCGGTCTGGTGCATACGGCGCCAGATCACGGAATAGATGATTTTTTGGTGGGCCAGAAATATGGCATTGGTACTCTGAATCTGGTGGCCGAAAATGGAATATTTAGCGAGCGGGCAGAGCTGTTTGCGGGCGAACACGTTTACAAGGTTGATGAAAAGGTTATTGGTGTACTCAAGGACAATAATCGTCTGCTGTGTGAAGCTAAGATCACCCACAGCTTTCCCCACTGTTGGCGAACCAAAACCCCTCTGATATTCAGAGCTACCCCCCAGTGGTTTATCAGTATGAATCACAACCATTTGGTCGAGGCTACCAACCAGGCTTTGAACAGTGTTGAATGGACCCCGAAATGGGGTCAGGCTCGGATGCAGTCCATGCTGGACAGCAGCCCAGACTGGTGTATCTCCCGGCAACGTACCTGGGGTGTCCCTATTGCGCTTTTTGTTCACCGTGATACTCAAGAACTACACCCCCGAACAACGGAGTTGATAGAAGCTGTTGCTGCACGCGTTGCGGTAGAGGGTATGGATGCCTGGTTTGAATCCGATGCCCAGGACTGGCTGGGCGCGGAGGCTGGCCAGTATGACAAGGTAAGCGATACACTAGATGTTTGGTTTGATTCTGGAGTGACCCATTTTTCGGTTTTGAAGAGGCATCCACAACTTGAATACCCTGCAGATCTTTATCTGGAAGGTTCTGACCAACATCGAGGCTGGTTTCAATCGTCACTCAAGACCTCTATGGCTATCAATGGTGAGCCACCTTATAGGGCTGTTCTGACCCACGGATTTACGGTAGATGCCCAGGGTCGCAAGATGTCCAAGTCAGTGGGTAATGTGGTTTCGCCACAAAAAGTGGTGAATGAACTAGGTGCCGATGTACTCAGACTCTGGGCTGCAGCAACAGATTTCAGTGCTGAGATGAGCTGCAGTGACGAGATTCTTAAGCGTACCGCTGATTCCTACCGACGGATTCGCAATACGGCACGTTATTTTCTGTCAAGCCTGAATGATTTTGATCCTGCGGTTGATTGTCTGGCCACTGAGGATCTACTGGCACTTGACCGCTGGGCTTTGGATCGTGCAGCGCAGCTGCAAGCTGAAATTATAACGGCCTATCAGAGTTATCAGTTCCATGTCATTTATCAGAAGCTGCACAATTTTTGCGTTACGGATATGGGCGGTTTCTACCTGGATATTCTTAAGGATAGGCTCTATACCTGCAAGACTCAAGGGGTACCCCGTCGGTCTGCCCAGACAGCTTTGTACCATATTGCTGAAGCCTTTGTTCGTTGGATTACACCTATTTTGAGTTTTACAGCTGACGAAATATGGTCGTTTCTGCCAGGCGATAGAGGGGAGAGCGTATTTACTCAGGAGTGGTATCAATATTTGCCGCAATTAGATACCGGAGAGCGATTAGATCGCCAATTCTGGGATCAGGTTCTGCAAGTTAAAACCGCAGTTAACCGAGTGTTGGAGGAGGCGCGAGTTCAAGGCTTGATCGGTTCCGGCTTGAACGCTGAAGTGCAGCTTTATTGCGCGCCGGACCTGTATGAACAGCTGGCGCAACTGCAGGATGAGTTACGTTTTGTGCTGATTACTTCCCAAGCTGGATTGTTAACGGGTGAGGCTCCAGCCTCTGCGCAGCAGACCGAAGTTCCTGGGCTTGCTGTGTCGGTGACAGCATCAGAGCACCATAGGTGCGCCAGGTGCTGGCATCATCGGAAGGATGTAGACGCTGAATCTCAGCTTTGCATTCGCTGTGTGGAAAATTCCAGTGGAAACGGTGAGCATCGCTGCTACGCCTGATCTGGAGGGCTGTTACCATGACTGTGTCAGGCAAGTTGTTTGGAAAGGGTGAGAAAACGGTTTGGTTATGGCTGAGTCTGCTGATTTTTTTGCTGGATCAGGGCAGTAAATATCTGGCGGATGAATACCTGACTTATATGCAGGCTGTTGAGTTACTGCAGGTTTTTGATTTGACGCTGGTTTATAATTCTGGTGCAGCCTTCAGCTTTCTGGCTGATGCGGGGGGCTGGCAGCGCTGGCTTTTTAGTGGCCTGGCCCTAATTGTGAGTCTGGTACTGTTGCTATGGATACGGCGTCTTGACAGCACAGAAAGGTTGATGGCGATCGCTCTGGCCCTGATTCTGGGCGGGGCAACGGGCAACCTGTTTGATCGTATAACACTGGGTTATGTGATCGATTTTATCTCCCTGCATTACCAGAATCATTATTTCCCCTCTTTTAACATCGCAGATTCGGCCATCAGCCTGGGTGCCGCAGTTCTGGTTCTGGATATGTTAAAACCAACAGAAAAATCATTAAAACCCAAAGAGAACAAACTGAAATGAGTTGTTATCGAATCGGACCTGGCATGCAGGTTGAATTACATTTTGCTGTAAAACTGGCAGACAATACCGTAGTTGACTCCACCTTTGACGGTAAACCGGCAACCTTTGTGGTGGGCGATGGAAATTTTTTGCCAGGTTTTGAGAAAGCTATCCTGGGGTTTGCGCCAGGCACAAAGGATGAGCTGCTGCTCTCGGCTGATCAAGGTTTTGGTGAAGTTGTTTCCGATAATGTTCGAAAAATTGTACGGCACCAATTTCCCGTCAGTATGGATCTAACCGAGGGTCTGGTGATCTCCTTTTCTGGCCCGGGAGGCAATCAACTGCCCGGTGTTGTTAAACAGGTGGGTGATGAGACAGTGGAGGTGGACTTTAATCATCCCCTGGCGGGACGAAATCTTATTTTCGAAGTTGAAATTCTTAACGTTGTTCCGGTTTAACTACCAGATCGGTTTGACTAGATCCGACTGGCAAAATATAAACGGGTTTGATTTTGACACAGATAAAATTAGCTAATCCCAGGGGTTTTTGTGCCGGTGTTGATCGTGCAATCAGCATTGTTAACCGGGCACTGGAGCTTTTCGGTGCACCGGTATATGTGCGCCATGAAGTAGTACACAATAAATTTGTGGTCGATGAACTGCGGGAGCGGGGTACGATATTCATCGAGAATTTAGAAGAAGTTCCCGATGGGGCTCTGCTAATCTTCAGTGCCCATGGGGTTCCAAAATCCGTACAGCAAGAGGCGAAAGTGAGAGGCCTCAAGGTTTTTGACGCAACCTGCCCACTGGTGACCAAAGTTCACATGCAGGTGATGCGACACAGCAGGGATTGTCGGAAATGTGTATTAATTGGTCATTCTGGTCACCCAGAGGTAGAGGGGACGCTTGGTCAGTACGATTCCAGTCAGGGTGGAGCGATCTATCTGGTAGAGAAGCCAGATGATATAGACAACCTGAACATTAGGCAGGACGAGCAGCTGGCTTACGTTACCCAAACGACACTTTCAGTTGATGACAGCATCGGAATTATAACCCGGTTGCGTGAGAAATTTCCGCATATTCAGAGCCCGCGCAAGGATGATATCTGTTATGCCACTCAGAACCGCCAAGATGCGGTAAGAAAGCTTGCCGCCCAATGTCAGTTGATACTGGTGGTTGGCTCGGCTAATAGCTCTAATTCTAACCGCTTGAGAGAGTTGTCTGAACGCAGAGGCACGCCCGCTTACCTGGTTGATGGGCCCCATGAGATAGAGAAAAAATGGCTAGAGGGTGTGGACGCGGTGGGCGTGACCGCTGGCGCATCAGCTCCCGATATTCTTGTACAGCAGGTGATCAATCAGTTGCAAACCTGGGGTTGTCAGCATCCAAAGGAGCTGCAAGGTACTCAGGAGAATGTTGTTTTTGTCTTGCCAGTGGAACTAAGATA
>CAYYRK010000120.1:0-7611 GCA_964473915.1 uncultured Pseudomonadales bacterium | reverse complement strand
ATTTAATTCAAGGTAAAAATCAGGGAGATACAACGCCATATTCTTCATCATAATATTGCCTCCTTTAAGCACGTTTTGGCAGCTGCTTTATCTATCTCAAACCCACTAAACAGATATCCTGTTTCAAACCCTGAGTGCGCAGCCCCACCTCAGGACCCTCAACTATTTTCAGGAGAGGTTTGTTTTCTCCCCAATCGAAACAGCAAAGCGTACAGCGCTGGCACAAACAGCAGGGTGATAACAGTGCCGACAGCCACCCCAGCTATCAGCACGTAAGCCAAAGCTCCCCAGAAGCTGTCGTGCGTCAGGGGGATAAAAGCAAAAATTGCTGCCAGAGCTGTCAGCACCACGGGTCTGGCACGCAGGACTGCTGCCTCAACAACACCCTCGAATCCAGCCATCCCCGCTTCCAGGTTGTCAGATACCTGCTGGGTGAGAATGAGCGTATTACGCATAAGAATTCCAGCCAGGCCGGTGAGCCCCAATAGCGCAACAAACCCGAAGGGCTGATCAAACAATAAAAGTGCTATAACAGCGCCGATCAAACCCAGCGGTGCGGTAGCTGCGACTATGAAGGTACCAGAAAACAAACGCATCTGTAGCATGATAAAGATCAGCATAAATGCAACCATTACCGGCTGTAGTTTTTGAATTGAAAGATTTGCTATTTCTGACTTTTCGATACTGCCTCCGATATCGATGTGATAACCCGGGGGCAAACTGGCTCGAATATCTTTCATCGACTCCCACAACACCTGGGTAACATCGTTAGATTGGGCGTTTTTTACATCGGCCAATACAGCCACAAAAAGTTCACGGTTATAACGTTTGATCACTGGCTCTTCAAAACGCACCTCAATCGAACCTAGCTGGCTTAGGGGTAATTTACGACCCTCTGCAGTCAATACTTCCAGATTCTGTAGCGTACTAGTATTAAACTGTTGTCCCTGCAGGATACCACGTGCAACCACATCAACTGTACGGATATCTTGCCGCACTTGTGTGACTGGCACCCCTTCGAGCTGGAACTGTAACTGTTGAGCAACATCCTGCGGTGTCATGCCAAGTATACGTAAACGTTCAGCATCCATCGAGAGGTGTAGCACCGGCGTACGCTCATCCCACTCCAGGTGTGGATCAACCACATTCGGATGTTCGGCCATGAGCCCTCGCACACGGTGAGCAATATCACGCAAAACAACCGAATCGGGACCAACAACCCGGAATGTCACCGGCCAGATCACTGGCGGGCCATAGAGCAGCTGAGATATCCGTAACCGTGATTCAGGAAACTCCCCATTATCGATATGCTGCTGCAGGCTGGCAATTATACGATCGCGGGCCTCTTTATCCTGAGCCACCGCAATGATCTTGGCAAAAGCGGGGTCTGGCGGCTCAGGATTAGCGGAGATAAAAAAACGCGGTGCACCTGCGCCCACATAAGCCGACAGGGTCTTGACCTCTGGCATAGGTGCAAGAATAGACTCAATTTTGCGAACTGTGCGGTCGGTAGTGCTGATTGCACTACCCTGTGGCAGATACACACTGACCAATACTTCAGGCCGATCAGAGCTGGGAAAAAACTGTTTCTGCACCATCGTCGTCATGCCAATAATGGACAAAAATAACAATCCAACAGTACTCGCTACCACGGTTTTTCGCCAGGTTACACACCAGATAATAAGCCAACGTAACCGCTGATAAGCAGGGGTATGATAGATAGCGTCATGGCTGTGAACCGCTGTCTTGCTGACTTCTGGCAGGAGTATGACTCCTAAATACGGCGTAAAAGTGACCGCCACTAACCAGGAAACAACCAGTGAAATACCCAGCACCCAGAAGATATTACCCGCATATTCTCCTACGCCAGAGCTCGCAAAACCGATAGGGAAAAAGCCTGCCACTGTCACCAGGGTACCGAATAACATCGGCATAGCAGTGACCGTCCATGCATGGGATGCAGCACGGACACGACTCCAGCCCTCCTCCATCTTCACCAGCATCATCTCCACCGAGATAATGGCATCGTCCACTAGCAGGCCAAGAGCAATAATCAACGCGCCCAGAGTGATACGATCAAGGTTGATCCCCATCAGCTTCATCACCAAAAAAGTAATCCCCAGCGTCACGGGTACCGCAATACCTATAATCAGCCCTGCACGTAAGCCGAGGGCCAAAATACTAACAGCTACCACAACAGTTACCGCCGCCAGAAACTTAATCTGAAAAAGGTTCACCGCAGCATCAATGGCTTCAGCTTGATTGGTGAGCAGGTCAAGCGACATCCCCAGTGGCAACCGCGCACGTTCGTGCTCAACAAAATCGGTCAGACGTTTCCCCAACGCCTGGCCGTCAGCCCCTTTATTCATGACTGTACCTAACAAAATAGCATCTTCACCATAAGCACGTACGAGGTAGCTTGGTGGATCTTCATAACCCCGGCGAATAGTGGCGACATCACGAAGTTTCAGGGTGCGATTACCCATTTTAAGGGGAACATCAGCCAGCATATTAAGGTCCGACAAATCCGCATCAATCCGCAGATAAATTCGCGAACCACTTGTTTCAATACGTCCTGCCGGAATCAGACGGTTGTTTGCGTCGATTGCATCAAAAATAGCCTGCGGAGAGATACCAAGGTTAGCCAAACGTGCATTATCAAATTCTACAAAGATGCGCTCGGCACGCTCACCCAGCAAAAGAGTCTTTTGCAGCCCGTTAATGCGTTGCAGACGATCACGAATCAGCTCTGCTTCGCGAGTGATTTCACGCAGAGGCATACCGGGTGCCCTAAGTGCCATCAGGCTAAAGTAGACATCGGAAAAATCATCATTACTGATAAGTCCAATTACTCCAGCTGGCAGGTTGGGCTGCTCATCCTGCATACGTTTGCGCACCTGATAGAACAGATCTGGCACTTTATCTTGCGGGGTGTAGTCCTGAAACTCCACCTGCAGGGTGGCCTGACCTGGACGAATAGTGGTTTCAATACGGTATAAGTCTTCAATCTCCTGGATGCGCTTTTCCAGCCGGTCAACAACCTGTGTTTGTAGCTCCTGTGGGGTGGCGCCAGGCCACACGGCAGTTACAACCATGACTCTTACTGTAAAAGAGGGATCCTCAGCTCTACCCAGCGACAAGAAGGAATAAACACCTGATAGTATAGCCAATATTAGAAAGAAAAGTGTAACCGAACGTTCTCGTACAGCAAGCTCAGACAGATTGGGAAAGCTCATCTTGCCAGCTCCCTAACAGCCATTCCATCATGCAGCAGATGAGCGCCTAAAGCCGCAATATGCTCGCCTACGGCTAGAGCTCCCTGAATTCGAGCATGCTCGCCATCCAGGCTCAGCGACAGCACCTCCACAGACTCAACCCTGCCCTCGTTGATTCGCCAAACATGCGCTCCCTTGCCACGTTCATCGATGGCACCGATCGGTACGGAATAAATCACATTGGAAACAGTTGGGCCCAAAAACCGGGCCTGCACTACAGAACCCAACACAAGCCCTGCAACGGGTCGATTCAGGGTGTAGCGTGTGCGCAACGTACGTCCTTGAATAGTCACAGCACCAGCCGTTTCTCTCAGCTTGATTGCCACGGCACCTCCATTATTTAACAGCACCTCACCCATAACAGGTGGTGTTACATGATCGGGAAAATACAGCTCGACCTCACGGATGCCATCTTGCGCGAGCGTGGCGACAGGCTGGCCAGCAGCCACTACTTGGCCCTGCTCACCGGTAACATCGATCAGCACAGCAGATATTGGGCTCTGTAGCTGAGCGTAACCCAGCGCATTACGAGCCAGAATCTGACGTGCTACGGCGGCATCTTGGCTATTTCTAGCTTCACGCCATGCAAGCTCTGCGTGCTCCAGGGCCTGAGCATTGATAACCTGCTGTTTCCGCAACTGACGGCTGCGCATCAGATCAGATGTAGCACTTGCCAGTGCCGCATCCCTGGCAGCGAAGGTAGCCTGAGCCTCTATCAATGTTTGCTCAAGATCACGAGTATCGAGTTGAAATAGCGTTTGCCCGGCTTGAATTTTTTGCCCGGCATCAACAAGCCGTACTGCGATACGTCCGCCCACCTGAAAGGCTAATGGCAATTCGACGCGTGCATGCACTGTACCCGAAAGCCTCAGTACAGTGGCGGGTGCTGGAACAAGCTCCACCGTTTTTACAAATGGTGGAATGGATGCTTTCGGTTCGGTAATAGATTTCTCACCACAACCCACCACTAAGATCGTGTAAAACAGGAGTAGAAAGCTTGAAAAGTGCATGGAAAGATTCTCTTGTATACTATGCTTTAATTTCTAAACGATAGTGTACATTAACTATATGCTGTTTGTAAATTAATAAACGATTGCGTACACTAACTACGCGTAATTCGCATAATCAGATAGGATAGATTTTATGCCTGCTAAAATAGGGCGTCCCCCTGACCAAAAAAAAGACCGTGCTATTTTGGAGGCCGCTCAAAAGATACTATTCAGTGTTGGTCCGCAGGCTCTAACCATGGAGGCTGTAGCTAAACGCGCCAAGATATCAAAGGCGACCCTGTATAGCCGCTATGCTAATCGATTGGCGCTGCTGCAAGAGATTGTTGCTCGTGACACATTCAATATTCATAGGCCGCTGCAAACTACCCCTCAGACACATGAGGAACTGCACAATGACCTGGTTGATTTTATCGACACACTTATCCTCTTCCTATGCGGCGACCATCACCACCATCTCATGCTGGCCCTGAGCGAATTCCCCCAAAGCAGCCAGGATCTGACCCAGATTTACCATAATGGACCGGAAAAAGTCCACCAAACACTCTCTGTGTACCTGCAGCAAGCGGCTCTGCACGGCCTGATCTGTTGTCCAGAACCTCATCAGAGTGCCGAAATGTTGTTGGGGCTTGCCATCGGACTCGATCTGATAAGGGCTCAATATCGGGTTCCACTGAACCGCCAGGAACCCACATCGAGAAGAACTCATACCCAACAGATGATAAAAGCTTTTATGGTGCTACATACAAACGCTGTAAGGTAAAGGCGCCATCATGCCTGGGCATTTTATTGCTACATCTAAAGCTTGAACCTGCCCTCAATGCCTGTATAACCAAATAAAAAATCTGGCTAACCCGAACATTTTATCAATTAGAGGCAGTGCAGCCTATTGATTCAACAAGGAAGTTTCTGAACAAACCCTGCATCTGGGCTAAAGTACCGCCATGATACTTTCTGCAGCGGAGATACTGATTCCAGGGCCAGGTTCGACACTCAGAGTCCTGACCGTACCATTTTCAACGATCATCGCATAACGCTGAGACCGAAACCCAAGAGCATGAGCGGTAAGGTCCATCTCCAGTCCTAGCGCCCTGGTAAAATCACCATTACCATCTGCCAACATTAATAAATGGTCTGCGTTATGAGCCTCACCCCAGGCCCCCATCACAAAAACATCATTAACAGCGATACAGGCAATAGTATCAACGCCTTTGGCTATGATTTTATCTGCATTAACCACATAACCTGGCAGATGCGTCATTGAACATCCCGGTGTAAAAGCACCCGGTACAGCAAAAAGAACAACCCGCTTCCCAGAAAAAATTTCTTCACTAGTAATATCTTTCGGCTTGCCAGCAACCATGGTTTTTAGAGTCATTGTCGGTATTTTATCACCTACATTGATAGTCATATCAAACTCCTGGATTAATGAAATCTGTTTTGGCCTAAAGGCAGAATCATACCACACACAGGAGTACCTCATCATTGTGAAAAACTACCGTGCAGAACGACAACGAGCCAATAATTATTAGCTCTTGGCTTACTCATCAACTGGCTGAACCAGGCTGTTTAAAATGAAGCTACCTACAGGTGCGGGCAATATCTCTCTGATAGCGGTCTTTTTTGGTCAAATATTTATCTTTTGCAGACTGTCTGTAGCCCTTACGAGTTGTTTTAAGCCCCCATTCGTATTCCAGATTATCCAGCTTATCTTTGTAGTATTGGCAGTTTTTTTCACTGGACTTTTTCCTCACCTGTGCAGACCGCTCTTCCCGAGCTTTCGCATTCTGCTGCTGCAGGCGGTCAACTGCCAGCTGCTGATTGACCGCACTAATACGCCGATTTATCTCCTGGGTTGAGGGCCCAGAACTGCTGTGCACCACAGATTTTGTATTCACCTGAATCTGCTGGGCTCCCTGTTGCGGTTGATCGGAAAAATGTACCTTACCGTTTTCGTCAACCCATTTATAGACTTCGGCTAACACCTGACTGCATAGAAAGATGCTTATCAAGAGCAAAACTAACCTTTTAGTGACCTGCATTGAGTACCTCCATCGGTTGGGCAGCGATAACATTGGTGCGATAAACGGGTACAACCTGATCTTTTGTAAAGGGGCCGATCAGCGTGGAGACAATACGCTGCTCTCCAGGCTCAAGATGACTCGGCCCGGATAGGTTCGCACTACGGGCTACGCTGTAACTGCCAGCCATCTCATCCACTTGAATCTGCACATTGACCACTTTAACCACTGAGTTGTTTTTTACTGCTATTTTCAGGTAGCCATCTTCACCCATATAGGGTTGACTCACTATAAACTTAGACGGATTTTTAGGTAATTCAAGTACTGTATATCTGGATTGTGCTCTTTTCCCTAGCTCCCCTCCCCCCTGAATCGCAGCCTGATAATATTGTTGCGCCTCGACCACATTCTTAACCTGAAGGGACAGCTCTCCCAGCACATAATTGGCGGCCTGAGTTGGAAGCAATGCATTACTGCGTTTTAGATCAGCTTGAGCACCACTGTTGTTTCCACGATCAAAACGCAGCACCCCTCGTGACAGGTAGTGACTGAAAAAACCAGGATTGCGGCTAATTGCAGTACTGAAATCTTGTTCTGCTCTCTCAGGCTGCCCCAGCATTTTTTGTGCCTGGCCACGCAATTCATAGAAATAACTCTCTCTTGGTTGCAGACGTATCGCCAGATCCAGATGCTCAAGCGCCTGTTTGGGCCGCTTCTCATTAAGTGCCTTGAGTGCTTCGTTTTGCGCCTCATAGGCGGGCATATCTTTTCTGATCTGGGCAATATGCCGCTCAAACTGCTCACGCAGGACCTTACCTGAAGGCATGCCAGCTGCTTTTTTTCTATTCGCATCCACCCGCTCCTGGGAAGGTGGGTGGCTTGCGAACAAGTTATTTAAAAAGTTGCTGTTACGATCTTTGCTCAATTCAACAAAGGTTTCCTGTAAACGAACGGCTCCCTGCGGGTCGTAGCCTGCCCTGACCATATAATCCATACCATAAGCATCAGATTCCAGCTCATCTCCACGTCCATATTTGGCCAACCAGACCGCCGAGCCCATCTGTATCGCAGTATTGGCCAACGGCCCATATCCAGACTCAGTTGCTGCCATCCCCAAAACTTGCGCACCCGCACCAATAAACGTATTGCGGGTCATCTGTGCCGCACTGTGGCGCGCTGCAGCGTGAACAATTTCATGCCCCAGCACCGCGGCAAGCTCAGATTCATCCCGCAGATGGGTGAGCAACCCTCGGTTGATAGCAATTTTTCCCCCCGGCAGAGCCCAGGCGTTGGGCTCTGAATTATTAA
>CAYYRK010000119.1:0-7611 GCA_964473915.1 uncultured Pseudomonadales bacterium | reverse complement strand
CAATAGGCCGATAGAGAAAACGGCAGGAGTGATTTTCAGGTTTAATATCATATTGCTGATTACCATCATATGGGCTGCGTAATCTTAGAATCCTCAGTTAGGCAGGCTACTAATTAGAATGGAGTGCTCAACTGAGGATTCTAAGATAATAGGGGACTCTCAGGCATAGCACTCGGCCTGCCCATCTCAACATACACAAATTATGCTGGGATGGGCAAGCCAGAGCACTAGATCTGCTTGACCGAAAATATAAATTGATCATCTTTCGCTTCGACACGAATAATATCTTCTGCGACAAAACGTCCAGCCAGAATACTCTGGGCCAAAGGGTTTTCCAGTTTCTGCTGAATTGCTCTTTTCAATGGCCGCGCCCCGAAAACCGGGTCAAACCCGGCATCAACAAGAAGAGAAAGAGCCTGGGCAGAAATTTCCAGTCCAAGCTCCCTTTCCTCCAGTCTGTTACGCAGATGTTGCAGCTGTATATTGGCAATGCCCTTGATATGTTCCTTGCCCAGCGGATGGAATACTACCATTTCATCCACCCGATTGATAAATTCGGGGCGAAAATGCTGCGCGACAATATCCATCACCGCACTGCGCATCTGATTATAGTTACTCTCTCCAGCCAGAGTTTGAATCATATCCGAGCCAAGATTTGAGGTCATAACCACCACCGTATTGCGAAAATCAACAGTACGTCCATGCCCATCAGTCAGGCGCCCATCCTCAAGCACCTGCAGGAGAATATTAAAGACATCCGGGTGTGCTTTTTCCACTTCATCCAGCAACAGCACCGAATAGGGTTTGCGCCGCACAGCCTCGGTCAAATAACCCCCCTCTTCGTAACCGACATAACCAGGAGGCGCACCAATTAACCGGGCAACAGAGTGTTTTTCCATAAATTCAGACATATCCACTCGCACCATAGCTTCATCGGTATCAAAGAGGAATTCGGCCAGGGCCTTACATAACTCGGTTTTACCAACGCCAGTCGGGCCTAGAAATAGAAATGATCCATTGGGTCTATTGGGGTCAGATAACCCCGCTCTGGAACGACGCACTGCATCGGAAACACTAACGACAGCTTCATCCTGGCCAATCACTCGGGCGTGCAGCTCATCCTCCATACGCAACAGCTTTTCACTTTCACCTTCCAGCATTTTGGAAACCGGGATACCTGTCCAGCGCGCCACCACCTCGGCAACCTCCTCTTCGGTTACCTTGTTTCTCAGCAGTGTCATCTCGGTATTTTCATCCAGGGATGCCGCTGCCAATCTTTTTTCCAGGTCTGGAATCTGCCCATATTGAATTTCAGACATGCGTGCCAGATCACCGGCTCTGCGAGCAGCATCCAGCTCAATTCTGACGGTTTCCAGTTCACTTTTGACATGCTGAGCACCATGCAAGTAAGATTTTTCTGATTTTAATATTTCATCAAGATCAGAGTATTCACGTTCCAGCTCTGTTATCTGTTCATTAAGGATTCCCAGCCGCTTTTGTGCTGCAGGATCTTTTTCCTTTTTTAACGCCTCACGCTCTATCTTTAACTGGATCAAGCGTCGGTCCAGACGATCCATACTCTCAGGTTTGGAATCAATCTCCATACGAATGCGGCTACCGGCTTCATCGATCAAGTCAATCGCTTTGTCAGGCAGTTGTCGGTCACTGATATAGCGATGGGAAAGTTTTGCTGCGGCGATAATCGCTGAATCCGTTATGTCAACACCGTGATGTACTTCATAACGCTCCTTGAGACCTCGCAGTATAGCGATGGTGTCCTCTTCAGTTGGTTCATCAACAAGAACCTTTTGAAACCGTCTTTCCAGGGCTGCATCTTTTTCCACATATTGGCGGTATTCATCTAATGTTGTGGCACCTACGCAATGCAGCTCACCGCGCGCCAACGCAGGCTTAAGCATATTGCCTGCATCCATTGATCCTTCAGCCTTTCCGGCACCAACCATGGTGTGCAATTCATCGATAAACAGGATGACCCTTCCCTCCTGTTTATCCAGCTCATTCAGCAGTGCCTTGAGCCGTTCTTCAAATTCACCCCGGTATTTTGCCCCTGCAATCAACGCTCCCATATCCAGCGCCAACACTCTTTTGTCCTTGAGACCTTCGGGTACCTCTCCATTAACAATACGTTGAGCCAACCCCTCTACAATGGCGGTTTTACCAACCCCTGGCTCTCCAATCAATACCGGGTTATTTTTGGTCCTGCGTTGTAACACCTGAATGGTTCGACGAATCTCTTCATCCCGACCAATCACCGGGTCAAGCTTTCCGCTTTCGGCACGAGCATTTAGATCGATGGTATATTTCTCCAGTGCCTGCCGGTTCTCTTCTGCATTAGGGTCGTCCACCTGTTGTCCTCCACGAACGTTTTCAATAGCCTGCTCCAATCTGTTTCGATCCACCCCCGCCTGGGTAAGCAGTCGCCCGGCTTCGCCCTTCAATTCCAGCGCTGCCAGCAGCACAAGTTCACTGGAGATATAATGATCTTTCCCCTGCTGGGCAAGCTTATCAGCCACATTAAGCAGCCGTGCCAGCTCATTAGACATTGCCACATCACCCTGATGGTTCTGTATCTGGGCCATGCGATCCAGGGCCTCCAGCAGTTTTTGTCTGAGCTGCTCGATATTACAACCACTTTGGGTCAATAACGGAGAAACCGATCCATTTTGTTGATCCAGCATCGCCGCCAACAGGTGGGTCGGTTCAATAAAGTTATGATCCCGGCCCACTGCCAGCGACTGAGCGTCGGCAAGGGCTCCCTGTAATTGAGTCGTCAACTTATCGATTCGCACTTTCACACCTCCACAATTATTGCATCCGTTGCTGCCATTAATACTGATGAAGAACAACTTTTTAGCAGCACCCTTAACTAATCAATGAGGGCGAATTCCATGCTATTCAAGTCGTAATTGAATGAACTGAGGAAGCTCAGGGTATAAATTATTTTTTGATCCAGATAAGACTGGCCATTCTGCCGGTCAACCCATCCCTGCGATAGGAGTAAAAACGCTCCGTGTCAGCAAAGGTGCAGTGATCCCCACCATAAATAGCCTCAACTCCTCGCATATTAAGCCTAAGGGTGGCCAACCGATAGAGATCTGCAAGCCAATAACCTTTGCTCTGAGGTAAAAATGCTTCGGCAAAAGAGCCGGAGACAGAAAGATAGATATCTCTGACCTCATCACCCACCTTAAAGTGGCGCGGCCCAATAGCCGGACCCAGCCAAACCAGTAGATCTTGAGACGGAACCGTAAATGTATCCAGGGTCTGCTCTAGAATTCCCGCAGCCAACCCCCGCCAACCCGCGTGGGCCAAAGCTACCTGCTGCCCATCAGCGGTGCAAAAAAAGACCGGCAGGCAGTCGGCCGTCAATATTGCGCAAACTACATTCTGCTCACGACTATATAGCCCGTCAGCGGCTTGCTCGCCTCCACCCAGCAAGGCTTTGACCACTCGAGTACCATGGACCTGGTTCAGCCATTGAAAACGGGAACCTGTACCTAGCAGCCTTTGCAGTTGCCGCCTGTTTTCAAGCACCGATGCTGGTTGATCACCCACATGTAACGCGAGGTTGAATGCCTGATAGGGTGGACAGCTCACGCCCCCCATACGGGTGGTCACCAGCGCCCCTATATTGCTGGGCGCAGGCCAGTCAGGCAGCAGGTAACTCTCACTGGTTAAAATCATTAAAACAAAACAGCGCAGGCCGACATTATAACAATCCCCCCAGCAAGTGCTGATCCTTTTCAAGCAGGTTAATCAGCATCTGCATGTCTACGGGAATTTCAACCTCCCATTGTAACTGCTCACCCGATACCGGATGCTGCAACTGCAGGCGCCGTGCATGCAACGCCTGGCGCGGAAAAGTTCTTAGAAATTCAACCAGTTCGACATCCGCACCTCGGGGTAACTTAAGCCTGCCGCCATAGGTCTGGTCACCCACTATAGGGTAACGCAGATGCGCCATATGGACTCGAATCTGGTGGGTGCGCCCCGATTCAAGCCTCAGTTTCAAGTGGGTATGGGCCCGAAACCGCTTGATAATTCCGTAATGGGTAAGAGCATCCTTGCCTGACGAGGAAACCGCCATCTTTTTTCGCTGCCGGGGGTGACGGCCTATCGGTTCATCTACAGATCCGCCACCGGTCATGACCCCCATAACCACCGCCTCATACTCACGCCCCATCTGCCTGGCCTGCAACTGCTCGATCAGTCCTTTATGCGCTCTTATCGATTTAGCCACCACCAACAGGCCCGTTGTATCTTTGTCCAAACGATGCACAATGCCGGCCCTGGGCAAGGTAGCAAGATCTGGCGCATGGTAAAGCAGCGCATTGACCAAAGTTCCATCAGGGTGCCCAGCCGCCGGATGAACCACCAGGCCCGCAGGCTTGTTAAGCACCAACAAATCTTCATCTTCATAACGGATATCCAGGCCGATCTGTTGTGGTTGCCAATCCCCCTGCTCCTCAAGCATGGCATTGATCTCTATCAATTCACTCCCGGATAATTTATAGCGCGGTTTTTGTTGCACGCCATCAACCACAAGCGCCCCGGATCTGATCCACTCCTGAATCAGTGATCGTGAATAGTCCGGAAACATGCGTGCAGCCACCTGGTCGAGCCTACCACCAGCCAATTCCATCGGCACCTTGTCCCTGAGATGAATCTCTGTCATTTTCAAGCCTCAGCTTTGTTTAGTCATTAACCTGTGCTTTAATGGCCGCCCGGGTTGCGGCCCACAATAATGACATAAAATACTTTTTATTCGACTAACCGGTTTTAAGTTAGCATTATGGCAAGCATCAGAATCAAATACTGCCTTTCCTTGGCATTTGGCATTATTTTACTCAGCGGCTGCTCCACTAAAGAGATTTTGGAGCCCTTAGAGTCAACAGAGCAAGCCTATTACACGGGTGCAAAAAAAGCGCTTAAAAGTGGTAATTATATAAGCGCCGTGGAAAAGCTTGAAGAGCTTGAGTCGCGCTATCCTTTTGGCCATTATGCAGAACAAGCACAACTGGATCTGATTTACGCGCACTACAAATCTTTTGACCATGAAGCCGCGCGCGCTGCTGCAGACCGGTTTATCCGATTACATCCGCAACATGATGAACTTGATTACGCCTATTATATGCGCGGCCTGGCCTCGTTTGCTCAAGACCAGGGAATACTGGATCGTTTTCTGCCTACTGACCTGACCAAACGTGACCCCGGTGCCGCAAGAGAATCCATTGCTGATTTTGCGCTGCTGTTATCACGCTTTCCTGACAGCCAGTATGCCGATGACGCTCAGGCCCGTTTAATCTATTTGCGCAATCTTCTTGCGGCCTATGAGATCCATGTTGCTCGCTATTACATTAAAAGACAGGCATTTATCGCTGCCAGCAACAGGGGGCGTTATGTTATAGAACATTTTCAGCAGACCCCTGCTGTTCCCGATGGGTTGGCCGTCATGGTGGAGTCCTATCGACAACTCGGGCTTGATCAGTTAGCCGATCAGACACTTAGTATTTTATCTATGAATTACCCTGATTACCCGGCCCTTGGCAAGGACGGCAGTTTCGATATCGCCCGAAGCTCGGTGGGTACAAGGAGATCGTTGATAAATAGAGTAACCTTTGGTCTTTTCGGTAAGGCTGACACCAATTAAATTCGGAAGTGTGCTGGGGCTGGGTGATTGTAGCGAAGGAAAATCTGATAAAATTTAGCTTTCCCACAGTCGATTAACTCTACGTCCGACAACCTCCCTGATCAAAAGATGCCAAAAAATCCTAATCTCCCATCTTCCACCCTGATGTAATAGGGTAGCGACGATCACGCCCGAACCCTCGCTGGGTTGTACGCACACCCACCGGAGCCTGTCGGCGCTTATACTCGTTAAGGTCAATCAAATGCAGTATCCGCCGTACTATTTCAGCATCAAATCCACGCGCGATAATAGCATCACCACTCAAGTCCTGTTCAACATATAGCTCTAGAATCGGATCAAGCACCTCGTAGGGCGGCAGGTTATCTTCATCCTTCTGATCTGGAGCTAACTCGGCTGAGGGTGGCCGCTCAATGACTCGTTCTGGAATAACAGCTGAGAGCTGGTTTCGGTATCTGGCCAGCGCATAAACACGCATTTTGGTTACATCCTTGAGCACATCAAACCCCCCGGCCATATCTCCGTACAGTGTCGAGTAGCCGACCGCCATTTCACTTTTGTTCCCTGTTGTAAGTACCAGCAAACCCTTCTTGTTGGATATGGCCATCAACAGAACACCACGGCAACGCGCCTGCATATTCTGTTCTGTAACATCAGTTGCCAACCCCGAAAACTCGCCCTTCAAACCCGCCATAAAAGCCTCAAACATGGGCTCTATCGAGATAACCCGGTGCTCAACACCCAATACCGCAGCCTGATGTGCCGCATCCTCTATGCTCATCTGAGCGGTATAACGAAACGGCATCATAATAGCTTCAACCCTGTCTTTGCCCAGAGCATCAACAGCCACGGCCAAAGTAACCGCTGAGTCGATACCCCCGGACAAACCCAGTACCACACCCTTGAAACTATTCTTGTTAACGTAGTCACGCACCCCGATGACCAGAGCCTGATACAGGCTGGCGTCACCGCTTAATTCTGGCGTAATGACCCCCTGCTGCACCTCGCATTGAGCAAGCTGTGGATCATATTCAATCTCAATATTGAACAGGCCTTGCGCGTAAGGCGGGGCCGCCATCTTTAGCTCCCCATGCCGATCGACAACCATCGAGGCACCATCAAATACCAGCTCATCCTGACCACCCACCATGTTAAGGTAGACAATAGGTAGGTTCGCCTGAGTGGAGCGCCTGGCAATCAACTCTCTGCGCTGAGACTGCTTCTCCATGTGAAAAGGAGAGGCGTTAATATTAAATAACAGCCGCGCACCCGCATCGGCTGCATTGCTCACCGGAGAGTCACTCCACAGGTCTTCACAGATAGTAATGCCAACAGGTATCCCCTTAATATCGACGACACAACTTCTGTCTCCAGCTACAAAATAGCGTTTTTCATCAAAAACCTGATAATTAGGCAGGCTTTGCTTGGCATATTCCGCCAAAATCTTTCCCTGGCAGATCACCCCAGCCATATTATAAAGCTGAGATTCACCCCGCTCATTCATGCGAACCGCAGGGTAGCCCACTACAAGGTAGATATCCTGGGGCACCTCATCCAAAAGTTGCTGCAAAGCGTTCTCGATTCGTCCCGAAAGGCTGGGCCTTAACAACAGGTCCTCCGGTGGGTAACCCGTAAGGGCCAATTCTGGACAGAGGATGACATCAGCCCGATGTTCATGGTGTGCCCGCACAGACGCATCAATAACTTTGCGGGTATTACCCGGTATATCGCCCACCAGGCAATCTATCTGTGCCAGCACAATTTTTAATTCTATCGCCATAAACCCCTCGAAATACCACTCTTTCCAAACGGGCTATTGTGCTTTAATCGATCAACAGGTGCAAAGTACTTATCGTAGATTTGACGGGCAAATCATCAGAGATAAAATAGGCACAGGTGGGCAACTTCCAGCGAATACTGGCTATAATTAATAGATCAGAGAT
>CAYYRK010000118.1:0-7716 GCA_964473915.1 uncultured Pseudomonadales bacterium | reverse complement strand
AAGGTTTTGCAAAACAAAATGCTAATCTTATTACTTAAAGTAAATTCTATGTTGATAGACTATTTTAAAATAAACAGATTTTTTTTATCCCTTATTAGAGATGTGAATTCAACCTATTTCAGAGCCATCTGCCACCTTCTCATACTAAAAGAAACCCGCTAGAAAATTTTATGAAACAGAGGCAGATTCCACACAATTTATGAACCATCGCCGGGGCGGCATCCAGCCCAGAACCATCGCCCATCAGGAACAGCTTAAGGGGGTGGACATTCCATCAGGTCGTTCGTGCAAAGGCTCCATAATGATATTACAATGAGAAAGGTCATCTTCATTCAATCGATCCGCGGAACTCTCATGCAGCTCAGATACGTCAAGCAGGCCCTATTGGCCACTCTATTCAGCCTATCACTCAACTTGGTTTATGCGGAGTCTGAACTCACTTCAACGCAAAAACAAGCCATTGAAAAAGGGCTCTTGCCATTAGATGAGCTGCGCACCTTCACTGAGATATTTGATCGCATCAAAAAAGCCTATGTTGAAGATGTAGACGACAAAACTCTGCTGGATAATGCCATCCAAGGCATGCTGGAGGGTCTTGATCCACACTCTGCCTACCTGAATAAAGAATCCTTTGACGACCTGCAGATGAACACAAAGGGAGAGTTTGGCGGACTCGGCATTGAGGTTCAAATGGAAAATGGTTTTATCAAAGTGGTCACCCCTATTGATGACACGCCCGCCATCAAAGCAGGCATTGAGCCTCAAGACCTGATCATAAAGATCGACGACACTCCGATAAAGGGGCTGAGTCTGCAGGAGGCGGTTAAGATGATGCGTGGCGCACCCGGAACCCATATACGGCTAACCATTATTCGAGAGGGCGAGCCTGGGCCTCTCGAAACTGAAATTGTCCGCGACATTATCAAAGTAAAGAGTGTCAAGAGTCGGATTTTAGAGGATGGCTATGGATATATCAGAATCACCCAGTTCCAGACAAAAACCGGGCGGGACCTAGTGGCCGCCATCGATAAATTTCGTGAGAACGACAAACAGCTCAAGGGCCTGGTGCTGGATCTACGTAATAACCCAGGTGGGGTGCTAAGCGGCGCAGTTGAGGTGAGTGATGCTTTTCTCAAGGGGGGGTTGATTGTCTATACCAAGGGGCGAATTGCTGACTCGGAACTGACCTACGAGGCCACAGAGGAGGACCCCAGCCGCGGCGTACCCACGGTTGTATTAATTAATGGCGGCTCGGCATCGGCTTCAGAGATTGTTGCTGGCGCTCTTCAGGACCATAGCAGAGCGGTTATTATGGGCACGGCCAGTTTTGGCAAAGGGTCGGTACAAACGGTACTGCCACTGAATAACGAGCGCGCGCTCAAACTAACGACTGCGCTCTACTATACTCCAAATGGGAGGTCTATTCAGGCAGAAGGGATTGCACCAGACCTAGTCGTTACCCGCGCCAAAGTCACCGCTGTCAAAGATAGGTTGTCGCGCGTCAAGGAAGCAAACCTGAACGGTCACCTTGAAAACGTCAATGGCGGCAAAAAAACTAACCACAAGCAGAAAACCAAACAAAACATAACACCCTCTATGGCACTGGCAGAAAGTGATTTTCAGCTTTACGAAGCTCTCAGTCTGCTAAAGGGAATTAATATTGTAAGGCCTTTGCATGAGAGGTGATTTTGATTCAAGACAATGCAAAAAAGCGCGCAGAGAGGGCCGACTGTATATATGCACAATGCCATAACCGAGCTTACTGTTATAAATGAGCGATTGAGCAGAGCGAGTGCTTTGGATGCATGTTTAAAACAACATGGGAGCAAAATGACTCCCGTGAAAATATCCCATAGCGGCCAATCAACAGTGATACTACCCGACCTTAAAAAAAGGAGATGAATAAGTTCCTGTTGCTGATTGTTGTGGTGTTAATGGTGGCAAAGGTCAATGCTGCAGGCAGATCCGACCCAGTGGCAAGCATTGCAATTATTATAGACGACCTGGGTAATAACCTGAGCCTTGGGCGGCGCGCCATTGAGCTGCCGGGACCACTGGGGTTCGCTATTCTTCCCCAGCGCCCACAAACAACCGCACTGGCCAACTATGCGCACCAGATGAACCGGGAGGTCATCGCCCATATCCCAATGGATAACCGGGAGAACAAGCGTCTGGGGCCGGGGGCTTTGACTACTGACATGAGCCATAATGCTTTCAACCAGAGCCTGCTGGCATCTATTGAGTCTATACCCCACCTACAGGGCGTGAGCAATCATATGGGTAGTTTGCTGACAGAAGATGGCGAACACATGGACTGGCTTATGGCCACACTGAGCGAGCTATCACTCTACTTTGTTGATAGTCGAACCAGCAAAGAAACCGTGGCTCATCAGACGGCCAGGAGACACCAGCTCCCATCACTTGAACGAGATGTATTTCTGGATAATCAGACCCATTATGAAGCTATCGATCATCAATTTAACCGACTGCTCAAGCTGGCTCGCCTCAACGGCAGCGCGCTGGCAATCGGCCATCCCTACCCAAGCACCCTGGCATATCTGAAAAACGCGCTACCTAAGCTCAACGCTCAAGGTATTCGTCTGGTTTCACCCTCGCAGCTGGTAACGCTGCAAGCGGCCCAGCACCAGGCACCACAAAACAGTAGTCCGCAGCACACCCCTGTTGAAGGCGCGCCGATAGCCCTTTGCACACTTACCGAATCAACTTATATTATTCAGGCAAACTGTCTATAACGTGAGCAACTTCGGGTTCCGGGAAACTACCGGACTTTAGATCATCAGCAATCGAGCTCCCGCACCTCAATACCCTGAGCCGCCATATGATCCTTGGCCTGCTGAACAGTATATTCGCCAAAATGAAAAATACTGGCGGCCAACACTGCATCGGCTTTGCCTTGAAGCACCCCTTCAGCCAGGTGTTCCAGGTTGCCCACGCCCCCTGAAGCAATAATAGGCACATGCACCGCCTCGCTGATGGCACGGGTCAACTCAAGATCAAAACCAATTTTAGTCCCATCCCGGTCCATACTGGTCAGCAGTATTTCACCGGCCCCATTAGCGACCATTTTTTGAGCCCAACCTATAGCATCAATACCGGTGGGTTTACGCCCCCCATGAGTAAAGATCTCCCAGCGGTTTGCCACTCCTGAGGCACTGACCTTTTTCGCATCAATCGCAACCACGATACACTGGGCGCCGAAGCGCTCGGATGCCTGGCGCACAAAATCCGGATTCATTACCGCTGCCGAGTTAATGGCCACTTTGTCGGCCCCGGCATTGAGCATCCGCCGAATATCGTCCAACGTACGGATACCTCCGCCGACTGTCAGCGGTATAAATATATGACTGGCAATCTCCTCCACCACGTGCACCATGGTGTCACGATCCTCGTGGCTGGCAGTAATATCGAGGAAGGTTAGCTCGTCAGCGCCCTGCTCGTCATAACGTCGGGCTATCTCGACAGGATCACCGGCATCGCGAATCTCAACAAACTTGACCCCCTTAACCACCCGGCCATTGTCAACATCCAGACAGGGGATAATTCTTTTTGCCAAACTCATCTTACAATACCCCAGTTAGATAAGGCCGCCAGTACCCACTCACGACTCGATACAGCGCACACAGCAAGGCCAACCATTCAACTGGCAGCCAAGTTGTCGCACAGGCTTTGTGCCTGGGCAATATCCAGCGTACCCTCATAGATGGCTCGCCCGGTAATAGCGCCACTAATTCCGCAATCTGCGACTGCGGCAAGGGCACGAATATCATCCATATTGGTGACCCCACCCGAGGCTATCACATCAATTCCAGCCACCTGAGCCAACCGCACCGTGGCTTCAACATTAACACCCTGCATCATGCCATCACGGCTAATATCGGTATAAACAATCGCCGAAACACCCGCCTGCTCAAACTGCTTGGCCAGGTCAATTGCCAGTGTTTCAGAAACTTCTGCCCAGCCCTCAGTGGCCACCTTGCCGTCCTTTGCATCGAGCCCGACAATAATATGGCCCGGGTAACGCTCGCAAGCCTGAAGCACAAAGTCTGGATCTTTAACCGCCTGGGTACCGATAATGACATAGCTAACGCCAGCCTCCAGGTACGATTCGATGGTTTCGAAGGAGCGTATTCCTCCGCCTATCTGTATCGGCAGATCCGGATAGGTTTTGGCAATTTCACGGACTATCTTGCCATTAACCGGCGTCCCCGCAAAGGCACCGTTAAGGTCGACCAGATGCAAACGCCGCGCCCCTTGCGCAACCCATGTTCCGGCCATTGCCACCGGGTCATCGGAAAACACGGTCGAATCTTCCATCAAACCCTGACGCAAACGCACACACTGCCCATCCTTTAGATCAATTGCCGGAATAATCAGCATCAACTTTCTCCATCCCAGTTTACAAAATTCTTCAATAGCTGCAGCCCCGCCTTTTGGCTTTTTTCCGGATGAAACTGAACAGCAAACACATTACCCCGACTCAAAGCTGAGGCAAAGGTCACACCATACTGGGTTTCACCAGCGAGCACCGTGGAGTCATTGTTTTCCACATAGTAGCTGTGCACGAAATAAAAACGACTGCCATCGGCAACTCCTGTCCAGAGCGGATGATCATTTTTCTGGAATACACGGTTCCAGCCCATATGGGGCACCTTGAGTACCGCATCATCAGTATCTTTTAGATCATCGCCAAAAAAACGAACCTGACCAGGAAACAGGTTCAGGCCCTTCACTCCGCCGTTCTCCTCACTAGAGCTCATCAGGGCCTGTATCCCCACGCAGATCGCCAGCAGGGGCTTTTCACGTGCAACCTCTTCAACGAGCTGATCAAACCCCCGCCGCCTGATTTCAGCCATACAATCACGCATCGCGCCGACTCCGGGCAGCAACACACGATCACAACCGCGAATCAGATCGGGATCTGAACTGACCAGCACCTGCGCACCGGGCGCCACATGCTCCAGCGCTTTGGATGCCGAATGCAGGTTACCCATACCATAATCAATAACGCCTATACGGCATCTCATGCCAATGTCCTCAAAAAGCTGATTTATGAGGCGCCATTCATATAACAGCGCCGCACCTGTGTAGAAGAGCCTGCTACAGAGACCCTTTGGTGGAGGGCGTGACGCCGACCATACGAGGGTCAGGTTCCAGCGCCATACGCAGAGCCCGGCCAAAGGCTTTAAAGACCGTTTCTGCCTGATGGTGTGCATTTACACCGCGTAAGTTATCAATATGCAGCGTCACCAGTGCATGGTTTACGAAACCCTGGAAAAATTCACGGAACAGATCAACATCGAAATCGCCTATGGTTGCACGCACGAACGGCACCTCAAACTCCAGCCCAGGCCTGCCGGAAAAATCAACAACCACGCGCGAAAGTGCCTCATCCAGGGGCACATAGGCATGACCGTAACGGAGAATACCCTTGCGTTCACCCACTGCTTTATTCACCGCCTGGCCCAGAGTGATCCCGATATCCTCAACGGTATGGTGCGCATCAATATGCAGATCTCCGCTGGCCTTGATGCTGATATCAATCAAGCCATGCCGGGCCACTTGATCCAGCATGTGATCAAGAAAGGGAACCCCGGTATCAAAATCACCCTGACCGGCTCCATCAAGATTAACTGATACACTGATATCAGTTTCCAGGGTTTTTCGTTCTACATTAGCCTTGCGTTCAGCCATATTAATCGGCTCCTTCACATCAGAATCAACAGCTATCAGCCTGGTAACAGACTGTCAGCTAAAATATTGTATGGATATAGACATTAAAACCGTAAAAATTCGGTAACAACCGGGGTTCCAAAGCACTTATCAGGAACAATCCGCAGTGACAAAATGCTACCAGACTTCAGTGCCATTTTCATCTGTTAAACGCTAATGTGTTGAGGCTGATTTCGCGGGTCAACGGGGTCAGAGTCAATAATATTCAGACAGAGTCCTGTAAACCGGAAGCTGTTTCCGGCTCCGCTGTCCTGCATCTATCTGTTTTCTTCGTTGTAACTGTAGCTGAAAATACCGTTGCTGTTCAGGTTACCATTGTCGCTATATCCCTGGGCAACACTATTAACCTCAGGATACTGATTCAAGAATCAATTACCCTGACCCCATTGGTTTTCGACATAAATTTCCATAACCATATGAGATTATTGCAGTCTATCAACCCTGACAGCTCGTTCCGTACCATCAATCATCATTTTCCAGCCAGTACCTACATTATAGAGAACCACGTTAGGCCGGTAAGCATAATAATATTCGTAATAATAAGCTGCTTGCTTCCATATTTGCCCGTTGGCAAGTTGAACGATTGTATCTCCGTCCCAGCCATCAAAAGTACCATTTACTGTTGATTCAATCGCGTAATCAGATACAACCACAGGAGGTGATGCCTCTTCAGGTTGAGCGGTAGCACCTGATAGATTTGATATATATCCACCCGGTAATTCTAATAAATTAATTGCTGTACTTGATAACTCTGATTCAACATTGAGCCGCCACTTACCAGCACCGTCACCAAAAGCCCCCACTAAGCCCTTTGTTGTATTTCCTTCCTCTAGGTCTTTTGCCGTCAGATTAATAGCCTCCAACGAACCTAAGGCCAGAACAACGACCCCTTTCATACTACCAGCATCATCGATAGCACTGATGGTAAATAAATTGCTGGCATTGGCATTATTAGACAGCCGCAGCGTACTTTGTTGGTTTAAGTTTGATGCTGGGTTGAAAATATATATCACATGACTAGTGTTTGAATTACTGCTGGGCGCCACGTCATGCATATCATTGAGGAACCCTTCTGGCGTCCGGATGTAGCCCATAACATCAAGCGAGGAAGCAGAGTCGATGGTCAATCGCCAATTTCCAACACCCACTCCTAATCCACCTAATAGTCCCTTATTTGCGTTTCCATTTTCAAGATCAGTCGAGTTTAACTGCTTGCTCGCAGAAGAATTGATATTGATGGTTAATGGGCCGTTAATGGCCCAATTACCCGCATCATCTACAGCATCAATCGCCACCACTGCCATCCCTGCCCCCTTGTTTGTGATACGAATAAAGCCTTGTTGCAATTGATTGGACTCAGGGGGAACGAAATATAAAACATGACTAGAAGCGAGTGCGTAAGGGGCAAAAATGAAGCTAAACACCCAAGCTATAATATACCACCCTATGCTCCAAATTCGGCAGCTAATGTCTGCTCTCTTCTTATTTACAGATCGACCCTGAGCTGCAACAAATAAAACTAGCAAACGAACGAATAACCGGCATTTCCTAAGCATGAATAACCAATCCTTGTGTTGTTAAACAAAGCCGTTAGGCAGCAGACAACCCTCATTCCAGCATATAGAGGGGCCAGATACCGTCTTAAAAATTAAGCGAACCCCTCATCAAATAAGGTTCCAAAGCACTTATCAGGAACAATCCGCAGTGACAAAATGCTACCAGACTTCAGTGCCATTTTCATCTGTTAAACGCTGTCATATTGAAACTGACTTTGCGGTAAGCGACCTCGGCAGGCATGAAATTCGGCCAGGCCACAAACATGAGTATCGCGGTCTATTCCCCTATCATAAAATCCTTAGTGACCAGACTGGCTAAACCTTTTTAGAGACCTTTGCACGAGAGCCATTTTACTCCCATGCTGTGTTAAAAATGTGCTCAATCGGTTATTTACAACTGTAAACTCCC
>CAYYRK010000117.1:0-7728 GCA_964473915.1 uncultured Pseudomonadales bacterium | reverse complement strand
TTAATAGCAAGGTCTAAGGAGTTATCCGTAAAGGCTACGTTACCCTGTGAGAATTGTTGTGCAACATTTTCCAACGCGATACCACTACCTGTTACATTTTTACCTGAACCTAGGACGGATGATGCATATACATCTGCAAATTCAGCACGAGATGACTTAAAGCCGGTGGTGCTAGCGTTAGCGATATTATTACCCCTTACATTAAGCTCGTCACTAGCTGCTCGTAACCCTGATACTGCGGTATTGAAAGACATAGTTGTTCTCCTGTTTACCTAAATTTATTTAGGTATTAATTAATTTGTAATACGTCATTTAGTGAAACTGACCCTAAGCCAGCTTCTAAGTTGAGTATTACCGAGCCTTGAGCGCCAGTGGTTACGCTGTCTACATTGGCATCAACAAAAACGGGTACTTCTTCAGCATCACCATCGTAATTAACTTCTGCTCGTACTCGATATATATCATGAGGCATGGGATTGCCTTGATTAGAAATGCCGTCCCAAGAAAAGCTAACTGGGCCAGCGGCATGAGCACCCATTGATACGTTTCGCACCAAGGAGCCAGACTGGTCATAAATATTAAGAGAAAGGTTGGATGATGACCTTGGTAAATCTATCGAGCCAGTAATGGCGCCGTCAGAATTTAAACTCCCTATATTAGCTGGCACTTGAACGCTTCTGCCTACTAGCGCTGTGGCTTGCAGCGCTTGCCCAGAGAGCATTCCAGAGGAGAAACTCTCCATGGTTAAGTTGAGTTTTTCAATCCCCTCTACGGTACTGAACTGGGCTAACTGCGATAAGAATTCCCCGCTTTCTTGTGGAGCTAATGGGTCTTGATTGCTTAGTTGTGCCACTAATAATTTCAAAAAATCTGAACGGCCACTATCATCTTCATCAACTCCGGTACGCTGGTTGAGCTCCTGTAAAACGGCCTGGTTATCGATACTTGAGATGCCATCTATCATTCTTCTTTCCTCTTAGCCTGTTCCTATTGACCCAGGGTTAAAACACGTTGCATCAGCTGTTTGGCTGTATTCATCATCTCTACATTGGTCTGATAGGAGCGCGATGCAGAGATCATGTCAGCCATCTCTTCAACGATGTTGACATTGGGGTAGTAGACGTAACCCTCCCCATCCGCTTTTGGGTGGTCAGGTTGGTACTGCTTTCGCAGTGCCGCCTGACTTTCCACAATGCCGTCGACCTGGACACCGCGACCAGCATCTGCATTAAAGCCAAAATTCTCATTGACCTGTTGCTGAATAACAGAGAAAACCGGATGTCTGGCACGGTAGGTTTCACCCGTGCTACTGCTAACACTTTCGGCGTTAGCGATATTACTGGATACCGTGTTTAGCCTGACACTTTGGGCCGACATACCACTGCCGGCGATCTCAAATATATTGGTTAATGACATTTTATTGACTCCCCTTACTCACCCCTGATGGCTGATCGCAGCCCACCAAATTTACCATTCAAAAATGTGAAACTACTTTGAAACCTCATCGCGTTTTTTGCGTATTCCGCCTGCTCTATTTGCAGATCAACCGTATTCCCGTCCAACGAAGGCTGCGTGGGGGTTCGATACAACAACTCAGCAGATGATGTTGATCCTGAAGCGTTGCCTGAAATATGCCCGCGATGGGTTGTATTCATATTCATTTGATCATTCCTGGCGCCTGCCAACACCTGCTTGAAATCCATGTCCCGCGCCTGATAACCTGGGGTGTCTGCATTGGCTATATTGTTAGCCAACACCTCAGCACGACGGCTATGGGTGGCCAGGGCCTGTGCATGTACCCCAAGTGCCGCATCAAAATTTATTGGCATTTTCGAACCCTCGTTGTTTTATTGATTAGTGGCAAGCCGCCAAAAACAGCCGAGCACCTATTCATACCCAATGTTAATGCACAATCTACGCCAATATTATTTATTGTTATTTTTCATTATGTTAAGTAACAGATATCAATCATCACCAGTAAAAGCGGCAAAGGAATTCCGGCTAATTTCCGCATCCAGGACTTAATTTTCCTGTCATACAAAGCCCCCTCCCCAGCTCTACCACCCTAGGTGCTCGCAGAGGTTATCCCGCAACAGATCAGCTCACTCACAAATATTACGGCACACTTATTGCTAGACATAACAGGAGTCACCACTAACGCCAAAAAGTTGGCGCTCTACGATATATAGAACGAAGAAGATTATTGATATGAACCACATCAATCTGCTGAAAATAAAATGTGCCGGAATAACCATGGCACTTTGTTACGGCCTCTGTGCTGGCTCTGTCTATGCCACTACAACACCCATACGGGCGTTAGAACAGGCTGTAACAAACAGGGTAGAGGCAGAGCTGAAGCGCCAGAACATCAGCGGCCAGCTCAACCAGAGGATTAGCTTCCGGGTTCACTCCATCGACCCCAGGTTACAGCTCACCCAATGTTCAGAGCCACTCCAGGTTGACCTGCCCGGTGCAAAGCTTCTGGGGAAGATATCAGCACGGGTTTCATGTCAGGGCCATAAACCCTGGTCTATCTATGTCCCTGTCAGCATTCTCATCTATAAAAAAGTAGTCACAGCACGCGCACCACTGGCAAGAGGCACACTGCTAACGGCAAAGCATCTTCAGTTAACCGAAGTCGAGATATCCGGCCTGAACCAGGGGTATCTCAGCGCAGTACATCTGGTAACCGGCAAACAGCTTAAACGTGCCGTTCGGCTCAATGATCTGCTCAAGCCTAATATGCTCGTTGAACCCAAAGTAATTTCCAGAGGTGATGATATAACTATCCTGGTCAGCAGCGGCCCTCTTGAGGTACGTAGCAGCGGAATCGCGTTAACGGACGGCAAGCTGGGACAGCGGATCAGCGTTAAAAACAAAGCCTCTAAACGAATTATCAGAGCGACCGTAGTCAGCAAGACTTTGGTCAAGGCCGTCCTATAAAGCCCGGACAGCATCAGTAATATTTTTGGCACATGGCGAAACAGCGGTGAGCACATCGGCAACAACCACAGAAATGTAATTAAAGCCTGTTTTTTGGCTAAAGATTCTACGGTTGTTGCCGATAGCTACATTAGCAATGTTTTTTAATCAGGAAATATAATGGTTAACGAAATTAACGGGCTAAACCCCAGCGCCACTGGTAACACCTCCAAAAAAGAGGTGCGTGTGGACGATGCCAGCGCCAAAAACCAACAGTCTTCATCGGCCGTGGAGCGACCCTCCGGCGACCGATTTGAGCCAAGTGCTCAAGCCAGGCTATTGAACGAACTTGAAGCGCAAATCAGGGATCTGCCCGAAGTTGATCAGGAAAAAGTTAAAGCGATTGCCGAATCGGTCAACAGCGGAGAATACGATATTGACAGCTTCAGTCTGGCTCAGAGCATCATTGAATTTGAGTTGAAATAAGAGATCTTTGCACAAAAAATAGTTCTATTTTCAGGCAAAGATCTCAAACTATTAGTGTTGCGAAGGGTCCCCCTCTCGCAGCCAGACTGGAGAGATCAGATGAACAACCTACCCACCTTTGCGTCATCGGTAGAGGAAGCAAAGAAGCTGCTGTTACAACTTGATGAAATATTACTTCGGGAACGCGAAGCCATTCGGCAAAGAGAGCCCTCAGATATTCATCAGTTATTGCAGGAAAAAACCAACCTGCTTCAGCAACTTGAGCACAATGGCATAGAACGAATCCGCATGCTTAAAGAAGCAGGATTTGAGGCTAGTGACCAGGGTGTTCAGGATTACCTGCAACAACAGACACCCAACGAAGCACTTCAGCTTGGCATAGAATGGGACGGGCTAAAGGTGTCACTTGAAAGCTGCAGGACCGCCAATATCGTTAATGGCAATATTATTCACCGTTCCCGACAGCAAATCAATCTGTTGCTCGATATGATGCGGGGCCAGTCCAACACTCCACGCCTCTATACCCAAACGGGCAGCAACACAAAAGCCCAACGGCAACTACCCCTGGCCGAAGCCTGAGCTCGGGTTCAAAAACAGAGGCACATCAATATGCATTGTACAGAATACCCTAACCCTGCCTGCGCCTTTTAGCGCCTAATCAAGGATTGAGTATTTTAGTTTTCTCTACAAAGATGCAACACCATGGAAAATACTGATTATTTTATTTTAGCTCGCGCACTGCATGTTGCTGGAGTCGTCGTTTGGATCGGTGGCGTGGCTTTTGTGACAACGGTTCTTATTCCATCGCTTAAAAAAATTACAGACACAGGCAACAGATTAGAGCTGTTTGAGCAACTTGAGGGAAAGTTTGCTATTCAGGCGCGGGTTGTCACCTTGATGACAGGTGCTTCGGGCTATTACATGCTGGATTTCATGAATGCCTGGGATCGCTACCAACAGCTAGATTTTTGGTGGCTGCACCTGATGACATTCATATGGGCCATTTTTACTGTGGTACTGTTTGTACTCGAACCTCTAGTACTGCACCACCGCTTCAGAGAGGCTGCCACAAAAAATAGTGCAAACGCCTTTGAATGGCTACACAGAATGCATAAATTATTATTAACACTGAGCCTATTGGCAGTTTTAGGGGCTGTTGCGGGGGCGCATGGGTTTTAAAGCAGCCCAATAACAGGGTGGCTTTTTGCAAAGCCCTCAAGGCTCAATTTTTACAGGCATGGTTAACTGCAGGCATCAAGCGCCAGCATACGCTGATAATCTACCTCAGTATCAACATCCCAAAGCTCAGGCAGTAGCTCAACGCTCATGCCACTGTGATCAAAATTTTGCATCGTCTGTTTCAAAACGCTGGATGTGCCCCAGTCAACACCGTTCAAGGCATCACCAAGATCACCTCTAGCGCCAATCAACACATAACCACCATCTGTTGCCGGGCCGAGGCAGGCATCAGCCCCGCTGGCAAGAGACGCCATAGCCGCCTCAAGGTATTGGCCACTAAGCACCGGGCAGTCACTACCAATCAGCAAGACATAACGATATTTTTCTAAGGCCACCGCAATAGCATTGGTCATACGCTCACCCAGATCAAGCCCCTGCTGCACATGGATCGGCAGATCCAGCCCCCGGGAAATTTCTTGAAAAAACGGGTGTTCTGGCTCTTCAGAAACCCATAACTGCACCGGGCTCACCGTTGAGCACAGCACAGTTTCTAGCGTGCGACGGGTGAGCTGGCAATGCAGCTCAAGCGAGCCCTTGGCACCCAGCGTAGGGATCAGGCGAGTTTTAACCTTCCCGGCAACCGGGGCTTTGGTAAATTGTAAAATACAACCGTCTGGGTAGCGCACCTTGGTCAGTCCCTGTTTTGTGCTGAATTGCTATCAGCACAATAGTATATTTTAACCAGCTTTTCCGGCGTCACACCGCAAAAATAGAGCAGCCTGAGCCACCACATCTGAACAATAGTACGGAATATCCCCCGCTCCTCCCAGCGACGGCTCGAGGTGGTCACAGGCTGGCTGATACAAATCGGTGCCGTTATTTTTTTTAATCGTCGGCTCAGATCGATATCTTCCATCAGGGCAATACTGGCGAACCCGCCTATTTTTTCAAAAGTATCCCGGCGCACAAATAACGCCTGATCACCGGTTGCAATGCCCGTCCATCGCGAACGCAGATTGATCATCCTCTCCACCACGCGAAAGAGCCAATGACGGCCAGACAGCCGCAGATCAAACCGACCCCAAATTGTCTCACTCTGTAAATGGTGCTCAATCAACCAATCCATCGCCTCTGGTAGTTGAGTATCGGCATGCAAAAACAGCAGCCAGTCCCCCGTCGCCTGCTGCGCACCATGATTCATCTGTCTGGCACGCCCAGGAGCACAAACAAGCAACTGATCAACCCAGGGAGTTGCTAGCGACACAGTGGCATCCCCACTGCCTCCGTCAACCAGAATCAGCTGGTGCCCCGCTTTTCGATACCGTTGCAGGCGCCCCAACGTGCCCACAATCACCGCTGCTTCGTTGCATACTGGAATGATGATACTGATACGCATCGGTACGCTTAGCCCAAAGCCCCGCCACAACTGCTACCCTGCCCAGCGGTACAACCAAAGCAATGCTCACCCACTGCAATGGGTAGATTATTTAGATCCCTGTCTAGCATATCTCGCAGATGCTTCGAAGGTCGGTCACTAACAATCAGTGGTAAGCCCAGCATCTGATTAAAGTCACAGTCATAGACGTAGCCCTGCCAGTCCACGCTTAGGAGGGTACGACACATGACACCACTCAAATTAGAAGGCTGATAACTGCTCCGGAGCAGTTCCATGTAATCATCAAAGCCCCCTTTAGAGATCAGCTGACTACCAAAGCGAGCGATAGGCATATTGGTGAGCACGAACAGTTCATTAAAAACGATACCATGCGCAGTCTGCAATTCGCGTCGATAATCCTGCTCGAGCTCTAATTGTGATGGTGGTAATACCGGGCCAACGGGATTGTATGCCAAATTCAACACAAGGCCGGACCCCACCTCCCCATAACCCAGGGCGTTCAGTTTTTTCAGCGCAGTGATGCTTTCCTCAAAAACTCCCCTACCCCGCTGCCTGGCCACATTTTGCTCAGAGTAGCAGGGAAGTGATGCTGTCACGATCACCTTTTGATCAGCTAGAAATTTTGCATAGTCTTCATAACCTGGCTCCACCAAAATAGTAGGATTACAGCGGTCCATCACATCAACACCCAGGGAACGGGCTTGGCGCACCAGGTACTTAAAGTGGGGATTCATCTCCGGTGAACCGCCAGTAATATCCAGCAACCCGATGCCCTGCTTCCTGATAAAGTCCAGGACTATCTCTATCGTATCGTGTTCCATTAACTCTTTACGCCTGGGCCCTGCGTTGACATGACAATGCACGCAACTCAGATTACAAAGGTAACCCAAGTTAACCTGCAGAGTTTGTAGCACTGTGCGTTTGACTTCTGGAAAATTGGAATCTATCAATAGTGGACGGGGATCAAGCATAAGAGTTTCACCAGGATAACGTTAGCTGCCCGCTATAATAAAACTGATTCTCATTAATGGACAGTACCCAGAGAAATTGATTCCTCCTGCAAATCGCTTAATAACGAACTGATCTTTATTGCCATTGCCTGTGGAAGAGGGCCGGAGTTATGCGTACAATAACGCCGGTAATTTTGCGCAGTTGCTCCGGTGGCACAGCTGGATAGCGCGGCCCCCTCCTAAGGGGCAGGTCAGAGGTTCGAATCCTCTCCGGAGCGCCATTAAATCAATAGGTTACGCGCTTTTCGTCTTTATAATTTCCCTGACGTTTAGATTTAAGTCCAGCATTACTCTGCATATTTTACCAGTTCTTCAAAATCACTTTCTTTGATAATCCGGATATTCTGCCCCTTACTGATTAGATCTTCTGCTTTTTAATGTTTTGAGCTTTTTTCCTTGCCAGATAGCTTTGATATATCTTGATCTCCAACTACGAGCAGTGTCGTTTTTTTGTCACTCTTGGACCCAAGTAAAGCTGAAAAATGTCCGCTTAAAGCAGAGCGCCGCTTTATGCCTTGTTATGTTTTTGCATCACTTTGTTCCTGCTCTTGAGCACTGTCACCCTGTTTTGGAGGGTTTGGGAAATCAACTCTTCCGACTGTGTTCAAAATGGCTTTCCGGCACTTTATCGCAAAGCGCGCATCCCGTTTATCTTTCAAATACTTAGCCACTCCAAAAAGATCAGGAGTAAATATAAGTGCGGTTGAACTCGTAGCACTTGCTGAAATACATTTA
>CAYYRK010000116.1:0-7802 GCA_964473915.1 uncultured Pseudomonadales bacterium | reverse complement strand
ACATTCATATCAATAAGTTACTATTAAAATTGAGCGGTCAACTGAGGAATCTAGGTTCATAAAATATCCGGGCTAACTGATCGAGCAGCAGGATTTGCCCTGATCTGTTTGCCGTATTGCTCTGACATACCATCAGGGGTCGGATCGACAAGCTATCTACCCTATTGACCAATAGGTATCGGGCGTGATTTTTGGGAGTGATCAGCAAAAATACCATGATACGCACCTTGCAAATAACCTGGAATAGAGCTTCTTGTTGTCAGTGTTTAATTTTTTAGAAAATAAACTGAGTAAGGGGGTCAAGCGCTTTTGCTGCTATTTTTGCTGAGAAGCTGTTTTTTTTCGAAAATATTTTGCTCGGTATTGTGTGTTTTTAGTAAGGCTCTATTATTTTGTTAGCCTGCGTATAATGCAGAGGAATTGAACCATTTAGGTTGTATTCTTGTTGTTATTTGGCAATAATATCAGTGTGTTATATGTTTTGTGTTGGCAGGATTGTGGGGTTGATTTCCAAGAAATCTTCTGTAGGAGGCCGCCTTTTCCTCTCTGATCCTGCGCTGATATGAATATCATTCATGGTTATCATCATCTTAATACATTTTATTTATTTTATGTTGGACGCTATATTCTCATCCATGGGTTGCGGCAGACCGGAAACAGTTGGCCTGCCACCCTTCTGGTAGCATAGTAGTATTTAGCGATAGTATTTCCTCCCTCATCGGACTCCCTTATAGTCCTGATGAGTTATAAAGCCCGCACCCCCCCCCTTTCGCGGGCTTTTTTTTTCCTGAAGTTTTACCTAGTTTCTACCCCCCACAAATTTATTTAAAGACTATAGTCTAAAGCTTTCCCGCAGCAATTGTAACCCTGCGATCTATCTGGTTATGTTTCTAGTCGCAGCAGGAATGCTTTAAGTTGCGGTAACCAATCAAGCCATCTCAACACTCTTCTGCTGCTGAAGCTTTTCACATAGCTGATCAAAGGTTATTGCCTGGCTGTAGATATGGCCCTGTACTTGATCACACTGATAGCTGCGCAGCAGCTCCAGCTGATCCTCCTCTTCTACCCCCTCGGCAACAACTTCCATCGCCAGGTTGTGCGCCAGATTAATTATTGTTCGGACAATGACCGCATCATCGGGTCTGGATACTGAATGACTAATAAAACTCTTGTCGATTTTAAGCGCAGCAATAGGCAGGCCTTGCAGGTGGGCGAAGGAGGAGTAACCTGTCCCAAAATCATCCAGAGAGAAGCGTATGCCTAAACCGCTTAACTCCAGCATACACTGCCGAGTCGCCTTCTCATTCGCCATCACAGAGGTTTCGGTCAGCTCGAATTCGAGATATCGGGCATCCACTTGCGTTTTGCTAATAATACGTGCCACTGTTTCTTTCAGCTTCTTGTCCTGGAATTGACGAAATGAAAGATTGACTGCAATTCTGACAAAGTCGCCCTGATCCTGGAGAGTTTTTAGTGCAAGGCAGGCCTGGTGGATAACCCAGTAACCCATGGTCACTATCAGACCAGTATCCTCGGCCAGAGGGATAAAATTATCCGGTAACAGCAGACCGCGCGAAGGATGCTGCCAACGCACTAGCCCCTCCATTCCTACGATGCTGCCCGAGGTGATCTCTACACGGGGCTGGAACATCAAGCGAAACTCATTGCGTCGAAGCGCCCGGCGAAACTCCGCTTCCAGCATTAGCTCATTGGTGAAGCGAGCACTCAATTCTCGGGTATAAAAGTGATAGGTACAACCGCTTTCTTTTTTAGCATGGCTCATGGCCATATTGGCGCAGCGCTGTAACGCTTCGCCATTGCCTCCCGCATCAGGATAAAAAGCAATGCCGATACTGCATCCTAAATGTACCTGATCACCCGGTACCCGATAGGGCTTGCTCACCTCTTCGATAATCTGGTTTACCAGGCGCAGCACATTAGACTCTGTGGTAACACCCTCCAGAATAATGGCAAATTCATCACCGCTGGTGCGCGCCAAGCTATCACTTTTACGCACACAGGAGCGCAGTCGGTTTGCGACCGCCTGAACAACCATATCACCGGCTTCACGGCCATAGGCGTTGTTAACGCTCTTGAACTTGTCCAGGTTGATGGAGAGTAGCGCTACTTTTTGCCGGGAACGCTCAGAGCGTTGAATGGCATGTGTCAGTCTGTCATTAAAGAAAGTACGGTTAACCAGCTCGGTTAGGGGGTCGCAATGGTCATGGTAGGCCAGTTTGAGATGGGCCTTTTTAACCTGCAACAGGTAGCGGAGAGCGCGCTCAAGCGCGTTGGCATCAAGTGTGCCCTTAATCAGATAATCACTAACGCCAGCTTTAATAAGAGAGCTGCCTAAAATGTTGTCCAGCTCGGCACTGATAACAATAATCTGTGTTGAAGAATAGTATGATTTGATCTCATCTAGCAGCTCAATATCTGACTCACTGCTAAATGAATAATCTGTAAGAATAATATCGAAGGTCTCATTAGCCAGGGCGCGCAAAGCCTTGCCTACGGTCCGACACCAGGTAAGCGAATAGGTTAACCCCTCTATCTGCTGGAGCAGGGATTCAAGAAAAAGGCGCTCCGTATGCTGGTCATTGACCAGTAATATCTTTACCAACTCCCCCTGCTGATGATGTATCAATATATCCTCACAACCGATTGACGCGCTGTTTTTTTATAAGAAGAGATGTGCTCGATTATGCTTTTGGTTCCAAACTACGGAGAGCTAGAGGTTGAAGTTTATTACCTCTCAACCCCAGCGCCCTCCCTGACACTTTTATATTGAGGCAGGGTATTATAGCTTACCTCGGTTACGTGCTTTGATCCAAAATATACTGCACCACAGCTTTCAGCTCATCGTCTGAACAGTCACCGCAACTGCCCTTGGGCGGCATGGCATTGATGCCACCTTTAACATTTTTCATCATCACATCCATACCCTTTGCAACCCGCGGCGCCCAGGCTGCTGCGTCACCAACCTTGGGAGCCCCAGCGATACCAGAGGAGTGACAGGCGACGCAGACCTTATTATAGATTTTTCCGCCAGGCCGGCCTGTAGATTTAGCAGGTGGAGCCGCTGTGGCGACAGGGTTTTTTATGGCAGCCTTCACATCATCATTATTGGTCTTGCAATCCTGTCCCTGAATACAGACCTCACCCACTGGCTTGATACGTTGGATAATATCCCCCAACTCGTCAGCAGATAATTGCACTGACATCCCCGCTAAAAATAACGGTAACACAGAATAAAACATCCGAAAAACCAACCGGTTTAAAGCTGTATGCACGGTACGTACCTCGTCTTGGAGTAAATAAAAATTTGCATGATTATAACGGGTATGTGACTGATGGAGAATAGAAAGATAGATCTTGCGTCAAACTGCTAATGGCCGTAGACGAATACAGCCTCGATCAGTATCATTGCGCCCTGAAATTTTAGAATTTATTGCGCCCGTAGCTCAGCTGGATAGAGCGCTGCCCTCCGGAGGCAGAGGCCAGAGCGCATTCCCTTTGTTAGACTGTTTTAAGTTTACCCTTAAAGAAGCTCGACTCTTTAAGGTAGCTGCTTAGGGTATGGTCTTCGATAACCTCACCGGAAGATATAGCTTCAAAGAGCCGTTGAGAATTGAAAAAATGGCTTCTGTACTCACACTCAAGCCTCCCTTCAAGTAGTAGTTCATACCAGTAGCGCTTGTGAAAACCAATACCTTTTGGTAAATCCTGGTTCATAGCGTAACCAGAACCACCATTATTTACTTTAGATTTGAATTGTTGAAATGATCTTATTGGGTAGTGATGCACGTTAATTCTTGGGAAGGATACTTCTATATCCTGTAGGTATTGACTGCTAGCATTGTGATTGCCTTGGGTAACCGTAATATCTTTGACTCCTCGGTGAATTACCTTAGGTGGCAAAAGTTCTCCTTTCAGGTTTTTCGAATATCGCTTACGGTAGACCATTTCTTCGGAAGGTTGATCTTGGTAATCGCGCTCAAATTGAATGAAGTCATGGCGCTGAATGCTAATAAAGTTTATATGTTCCGGAACTCGCTTCAAGGTCTCTTTAAGTGATTCCTTAAGGCTTGCACCTGTAGGAATAAAAAATTCATCACTATCACAGTTAATAACCCAGTCAGCCCCATAATGGTTATAGGCTCGACGAGCCATATGAGTAACCCAAATACCTTGTGAAAAATCTGATGGTGGTTGATAGATATACTCTAACTTCCCAGCATTTTCGTATTCCTTAAGTATTCGTGTAGTGCCATCTACAGAACCATTATCAGTGGCAATAATAAAATCAACACCATTGCTCAGATGATAGTCTATGTTCGATTGTATGATGTCGATTTCATCACGGACCAACAGGGTAAGAATAATTTTCATGCTTTTCCTAGCGCTTAATCCAGCCGTGAGCGTAGCGAATCTGCTGCAATTACTTGTGTACGCCCAGCATGGGCGTGAACTAATGAGGTGCAAGTCCTCTGTAGGAAGAAACACCGCCGAAAACCGTGTTGCCAGTAGACGATAACTACTAGCGAATGGCCCAGGGCTAAATCGGTGGGTGCGATTGAAGCATTGCTTCCCGGCAATATTAAACCGCCCATTATGGGCTAATACTAATGGGCTAGAGACAGGCTAGCGCCGTCATGATCTAATAACTGCGCACAAGGAGGTGTGACTGTCTCAGGATGAGACTACCCAGCACGGAAGCCAGTGGTGTCCAGGGTTACAGGGATAGTAATTGTGGACACCTTATCCTTCTTATCTCCCGTTCACCAAAAACAAGTCAATCACGTTGGTTATTTTGCGCTTATTAATGAGCTCATTGTAACGAATCTCGATAAGTGATCCTGTCTCTTTCAATAAACTGAATTTTAAGAGCAGGCTACCTGGGTTAAGCTATCGTGGGCTGAGTCATTTTTCAGAGGGGATCGCTGTTTCGTAAGCAGTCTATATCAGTATGGGGTAGGGTGGCTTTGTACTCTCTGTTTCTGCCTGGTATTAGCCGCGATTACCCAACGGTGATCTGCGTAACAGCTCTTCGGGCGGTTGTTCGCATTCAACCTTACCACCCAGTAGCTCCTGTATCGGCAGCAGGTTAAAACTGTCCTCCTCACAGGCAAAACTGATCGATGTGCCGGACTTGCCTGCGCGACCCGTTCTTCCAATGCGGTGGACGTAGTCTTCAGGTTCATCAGGCAGTGTAAAGTTTACTACGTGGCTGATGCCATCAATATGAATGCCACGTCCAGCTACGTCTGTTGCGACCAGCACCTTGAGCTTACCCTGTTTGAATGCGGCCAGGGTTGAGACTCTTTTGTTTTGCGCAATTTCGCCAGAAAGCAGGCCAGCGCTAAAGCCGTGTCGCGTTAGTTTCTCGTGTAACCAGCGGCACTGGTCACGGCGATTGGCAAAAACCAGGACACTGTCAACATCCGGCTGATGCAGTATGTTGTAAAGCAGGCGGTATTTTTCTGAGGTTGATGTCAGGTAAATATACTGTTTTACCGTGTCGGTAGCGACCTGATCGGGTGCTATTTCCAAGTGGGTAGCTTTGATCGTCCACTGCTCAGCAAGGGATATGACTTCTGGGGTAAAGGTTGCGCTGAAGAGCATGGTTTGACGATGCTCTTTATGGGGGGTCTGGCGGATGATGCGGCGTACCTGAGGGATAAAGCCCATGTCCAGCATTCTGTCGGCCTCATCAATCACCATGACCTCAATCTGATCCAGGTACACATCCTGTTTGCTGCAAAAGTCGAGCAATCGGCCAGGTGTTGCTACCAGTATGTCTGCGATCGTATCATGCAGTGTACGTTGCTGTTTGCCGTAATCCATGCCCCCCACCAGAGTATGGGTGCGAAGTTTTGTATATTTGGTCAGTGCTTTGGCGTCATCGGCAATTTGCATCACCAGCTCGCGGGTAGGGGCAATGATAAGCGCGCGCGGTTCGCGCAAAAATCGTTCCCCTTGCGTAGGGTTCTTCAGCAAGTCCTCTATTATGGTGACAAGGAAGGCGGCTGTTTTGCCGGTACCTGTTTGTGCTTTGCCCACCAGGTCATGGCCGCTGAGTGTGTACGGCAGGGATGCTGCCTGAATAGGTGAGCAGTATTTGAACCCCAGGTCGGCAATGGCGTGCATCATCTCTATGCTTAAGTCAAGATCATGGAAACGCGTCTTCTCTTTTTCAACCGGAACGTCAAATTGACTGATATCCCAGGGCGTGTTTTTTTCTGCTGGTTTTTTATGACGGTGACTGCGACGTTTTCGGGTGGGTGGGTGTGTGTCACCCGATTTATGATTGCCCATAGCGGCAGCTTCAGGTGTTGCCAGAGAAGGTTTAGGCTGTTTGTTGAAAAGCTTGGCTATCAAGTTAACCCCGTTAATACGTCAGTCAGATTAGCAACGGCTATTGAGTACGGCTGTGGTACTGTCGACTCAATATAGTATAGCGCCGCAGTCTACAGCAGCTTGCGCAGATTAGCCATGTTGGGGTTTTTGTGCATCTTATTTTGCCAGTAAGAAAAATTATATCCCGTGCAAAGGGCTCTAAAAAGAGTCGTACACAGGTTTTTTTCGTTAAATAGCGCACCGTCTTCTCGAATAGGCCCCCTCTTCTCTATGATCGCTCGCATTTGATAAGGTCGGTTATAAAATCTATACTCGGTCCGCGTTGAAAGGTGGCGACGATCTCATCGGCACAGACTTATTCAGAGGTTCCTATGGTTAGAATACAGGAGAGCGTGCTACCTGATGGCGAGACCCCCTGGCAGGGTCGGCGCTACTTTCCTATCAGTCAATATTTCAAACAACAGTTCGGCGAAAAAACAGGCAAAATATCGGTTAGCGTGGCAGAAAGCTGTCCTAATCGGCAGGGTATCAAAGGGATGGATGCCTGTATATTCTGTGATGAGTGGGGCTCAGCGGCCTATCATCTGGAACGCGAGAACAGCTTGCTGGAGCAGATCCGAAATAACCGAGTACATGTGCAGCGCCGGCTGCGGGCAAAAAAGTTTCTGGTTTACTTTCAAGCCTATACCAATACGCTAGGGCACGTTGCCGCTCTCAGGTCTCGTTTTGAGACCGCCCTCACTGAGCCCTATGTTACCGGGCTGGTTGTGGGTACCCGGCCAGATTGCTTGCCGAAAAGAATTTTCCCTTTGTTCCAGGAAGTGTGTGATCACAGCTACCTGATGGTGGAGCTGGGGGTGCAAAGTTTCTTTGATGAGCAGCTGGAGTTTTTACGGCGAGGCCACAGCGCTCAGTGTTCTATCGATGCGGTCTATAAACTACATGAGCAGACCAGTGCCAATGTGGGTGTGCATCTGATGTTTGGGCTGCCCGATGAAACCGATGAGCATATTATCAAAACCGCAGAGCAGGTAAATAGCCTGCCCGTGGATAATGTGAAGCTGCATAACCTGCATGTTTTGCACAAAACACCACTGGCTGACCTCTATGCACAGGGTCGGTTCAAGCCCCTGGAGCTGGAGGAGTATGCGCGCCGGGTGATCCTGTTTCTGCGGCATCTGTCCCCTGAAGTGGCGGTACAACGGTTGGCCGCTGTTGCCAGTCGTTGGGCTGAACTGGTTGCACCACAGTGGACGCGAGAAAAGATGCAGCCCATTCTTTATATTGAAGATCTGATGGCACAGGCCGGTTATGTTCAGGGCGACCTATATAAAGGCCTCTAGGAGCCTGTCGGACTTGGCATTAATCTACTGCGAAAAATCAAAACTTGGTCATATTTCCCGATCTTTCTCGTTAAATAGCCCACTATTCGCCTCGAAAGA
>CAYYRK010000115.1:0-8067 GCA_964473915.1 uncultured Pseudomonadales bacterium | reverse complement strand
GAACTGATAAAGCTGCGAAGGGTGACGCGGCAACTCACCGGCACCAGGAAACACCATACCCCAGGGTGCGCTGGTCACACGCCCCCAAAGTTCACCACCGATAAAATTCCCCATACGGCCAGCCCCAAGCCCGATGGGAACAAGAGGCGCAACAAAATCTGTCAACGCAAAAAAGCCAATCCCCAGCTTCCTGGCATAAAGGTAAAGCGCCAGCACCACGCCTAGAAGACCACCATGAAATGACATACCTCCCTGCCAGATTGCAAATAACCAGAGCGGGTCCTGTAAAAAATAATCAAAATTATAAAAAATAACATAGCCGGCACGCCCACCCAGCACCACACCCATCGCCCCGTAAAAGATAAGGTCTGAGACCTGGTTTGGCTGTAGGATAGAGTTTTTCCTCTCGGCCCGACGTTGGCCAAGGTACCAGGCTCCGGCAAACCCCAGTAGATACATAATGCCATACCAGTGAACACTGGCAGGGCCTAAAGAGAAGGCGACGGGGTCAATTTTCGGGTAAGTCAGCATTTAGATAAAACCTTTTATCGCTATTCTGATAAACTTTTGTTTTTGCAGAGTAATACGCATGTGCCTGATACTGTTTTCCTACCAACAACACCCTGAGTACCCTCTGGTACTGGCTGCCAACAGAGATGAGTTCTATGACCGGCCAACCCGTCAGGCTCAGTTCTGGGATGAGCACCCTGACCTGCTGGCAGGGCAGGATCTTGATCAGGGGGGAACCTGGCTCGGAGTAACCCGCCAGGGGCGAATCGCCGCCATCACCAACATTCGAAATCCTGCAGCTATAAAGCTCTCTGGAAGCTCAAGAGGGGAACTTACACGAGAATTCCTTACAGGAAAAGAACCTCCAGTGGATTACCTGAAAAAAATTACAGGTGTCAAGGAACGGTACAACGGTTTCAACTTGATCGCTGGAACAATCGATAATCTCTATTATCTATCGAGTTGTTCTACAACTCCAAACCAGCTTGATCCAGGCCTCTACGGCCTGAGCAATGCAGAGCTGGACACACCCTGGCCGAAGGTAGAAACTGGCAAGACCGCTCTTGCCGAAATTTTATCTGCATCCTCACCCTCTGTTGAGGCGATCATGCGGTTACTAACAGATTCCCGTCAGGCTCCCGATCATGATCTACCAGACACCGGGGTTGGCATCAGCATGGAACGCACTCTTTCAAGCCGCTTTATCACAGCCAAAGATTACGGCACGCGTGCCTGTACGCTGATCCTTGTTAATAACCGGGGGGACACTCTGTTTTATGAACGCAACTATTCAGGCCCAGGGCAGGCTACCACCACCTGCCAGGAACAATTCAGGATTCAACGCTAGGAGCCAATCAACCACCGAGATAGGCCGACTCTGGTTTCGCTCTAGAATCAACCAGTATACTGGTGTCAATCTCACTTAACCCCAGTTCAGAGACCGCATCGTGCATATAGGACTTAATTTTCTCTGCACTATCCATCCGCATCACCTTTTTAAGAATCTGTTTAGCTCTGTGCAGCGAGATCCCGCGAATGGCAGCTTTGACTCGTAAAATATTTGCTGCGCTCATTGATAATTCATCATAACCCATCGCCATTAACAAAATAGCCCCAGCCGGATCACCCGCCAATTCACCACATACGCTGACAGTCTTGTTTTCAAGATGTGCCTTGCTCACTATTGATTTAAGCGCTTTGAGCACCGCCGGGTGCAGTGTATTGAACAGATCTGCCACATAACTGTTGTTTCGATCTACTGCCAGCAAGTATTGGGTCAAGTCGTTGCTACCAACAGAAAGAAAATCCACCCTACGAGCCATCTCCCTTACCTGATACACCGCCGCAGGCACTTCGATCATCACGCCAATCAAGGGCATAATAATATCAAACCCCTCCTCCCGGACCTCACGATAAGCTTGGTTAATCAGCTGCTTTGCCTCCTCCACCTCCTCAATATTGGTGATCATCGGCAGCATGATGCGAAGATTATCTAAACCTTCACTGGCTTTGAGCATCGCCCTGATCTGCACCAGAAAGATCTCCGGATGATCCAAAGTAATACGGATACCTCGCCATCCGAGAAAAGGGTTCTCCTCATTGATCGGGAAATAGGGAAGGTCCTTATCCCCTCCTACATCCAGGGTTCGCATGGTAACCGGGTGAGGCACAAAAGCTTTCAGATGCCCTCGATAGCACTCATATTGATGAGTTTCACTGGGAAAACCGTCGGTCATCATGAAGGGGACCTCGGTACGATAAAGGCCAACGCCCTCTGCCCCCCGCTTCAGCGAACGAGCAACGTCGGACATTAACCCAGTATTGACTCGCAAGGGTATCCGATGATGATCGGTTGTTTCGGCGGGCTTGTCCTTCAACGCTTCCAGCCCACGTACCATGATTTTTTCTTCGCGGATCACCTCTCCAAAATGACGTTTCAGCTCGTCACTTGGATTGGAAAATACCTTACCCTGATAGCCGTCGACAATGACCTCAACCCCGTTCAGCCGTCGCTGCGGGATACCCATCGCCATAATGACGGTGGGTATCTCCATGGCCCGTGCCAGAATTGCGATATGTGCGTATTTTGACCCTTTCAGGGAGATCAGTCCGGCCAGCTTCTCCCGAGGGATCTCTCCCAGGTTGGCAGGAGTGAGCCCTTCGCCAACCAGAATAGTGTTATCCTGAAAATCAATTTTCCCCCGCTGCTTTTCCTGCAGATAGGCCAGGATTCTACGCCCCAAATCTCGAATATCAGTAGCACGCTCCCGAAGATAGTCGTCGTTCATCGAGTCAAAGGTCTTTTCATGCTTCTGGATAACATCTCTCAGCGCGCCCTGCGCCCACTGGCCTTGACGAATCAATACGGCTACTTCACCACCAATAGCATGATCATCCAGCATCTTAAGATAGACATTAAAAAGTTCCCGCTCCTGCTCTCCCAGTTTGCAGGCCAGCTTGATACTGACCGCGCGAACATCCCTTTTCACATTATGAATTGCCTGCTTAAGCAACTTAAGGTCAGCTTCCTGGTCTTCGCAAGGTTTGTCGGGAACGGCATCCAGATCAGCGGGCGGATACATCACCATAATCTTGCCCATGGCCACACCGGGCGCACCAGCCAACCCTTTGAATATGATGTAGGGTTTTTCGCCATCTTGCTGAACATCCAGCACAGCGCCCGTCGCCCTGGCATGCGCCAACACAACCACGAGCTGTGCGGCCAGGGTCACCAGAAAGGCTTCAGCCTCGTCATTAAATTTATTTCTGCTTTCTGACTGTACAATCAATACACCCAGCACTGTACGATGATGGATGATGGGAACGCCTAGAAAGGAGTGGAATTTTTCTTCACCAATTTCCGGTGAATGTTTAAAATTGCGGTGTTCAGTTGCGTCGGCTATATTGATCGGCTCTGCTCGGCTGCCCACCAGACCCACCAGACCTTCCGAAGGTTTTAGCCGAGTTTTGTCTACCGCTTCGGGCTTAAAACCTCGTGCAGCTTTTAAGACAAAATGCTCTCGCCTCTGATCCAAAAGGTAGATTCCCGTGGCATTGGCCGCCAAAGCCTTATGTACTCTTTTAACCACAATCTCAAGAGCAGGCTTTAGATCCTCTGCAGAGTTTACTTCCTGAACAATGCCGCGCAATATTTCTAACATGGTGTCCTCAGTAAAACCCATTTTATACAGCAAACTAACACGAAACTATGCTGAAATTCTCCGCCGAACGCTCGAGAGTAATCTGCTTAACATTACACCCAAAGAAGTGTAGTGCGTCAAATTTCATTACCCTGCGGGTCTGTCACCCCCCTAAACCCGAAAGTCTCCTAACCCATCACTGGCAGTGAAGGCGCCAGCTCTTTAAGCGCACGCCGATAAACATCCCGTTTAAACTGAATAACCTGTCCAACAGGGTGCCAGTAACTAACCCAACGCCATTGATCAAACTCAGGTTTGCTGGAAATATCAAGCTTCACCTCCACTTCCTGGCACAACATTTTCAACATATACCACTTCTGCTTTTGACCAATACACAGCGGGCTTTGGCTGTGTCGCTGCCAGCGCTTAGGCAAGTGATAGCGCAGCCACCCCTGTGTTTTACGTAGTAGTTTGACATCAGGTTTGCGCAGACCCACTTCTTCATACAACTCTCGGTACATCGCCTGTTCTGGCGATTCTCCATCGTCAATTCCCCCTTGAGGAAACTGCCAGGCATCCTGCCCTACACGCCGAGCCCAAAGTACCTGGCCGCACGAATTTACCAAAATAATACCCACATTGGGGCGAAACCCATCTGAATCTATCAAAGTGGTCACCTGTTATCTATCAGCCCTTACGCCTAAAACTGTGATGCTGGCCCCGACATAGCAGTTCCGTGACGGGCTAAAATGGCAGTGAAACGTCAGGGTAGAAAGCTCTGGCATACAGGCCACAATATCACTCCCCAGCATCAGTAGCAGGCATTTTCCTAAAGATTATACCAGTTAATCAGCCAATTAAAGTTATTTTCTAAAGCTGCAGCGGGTAGAATAATAGTCACGCAATATTTTCTACCAAGCTATACAGCCCTAAACTGGCTTATCATTTTGATTTTGGAATAACTGATGGCACTGGCTATTTTTGACCTTGATAACACCCTGATCGCAGGTGACAGTGATCACGCCTGGGGTGAATTTCTTATCGACAAGAAGCAGGTCGATCCACTAATTTACAAACGTAAAAACGATGAATTTTATCGACAGTACTGCCAGGGTGAGCTAGATATTAACGCATATTTGCACTTTGTTTTTGAACCTCTGGCCAAGCTAGGCAGCGATCAACTTAACCTATTGCACAGCGAATTTATGGAAACACGAATCAAGCCCATGCTGCTACCAAAAGCACAGGCGCTACTCGCAAAACACCGAGTCAAAGGCGACTATTTGCTGATTATCACCTCAACCAATAGTTTTGTGACCGGCCCGATCTGTACACTTCACCAGGTGGATGATTTTATAGCCAGTGACCCAGAGATCATTGACGGGCGCTTTACCGGTAAAATCAAGGGGACACCCGCTTACCAGGAAGGTAAAACTGTCCGCCTCAATGAATGGCTCAAAGATAACAACCAGTCACTGCATGATAGCTACGCCTACAGCGACTCTATAAACGACCTACCTCTGCTGAAAATGGTTGACCATCCGGTGGTGGTGGATGGGGATGAAGCGTTACAAAATTATGCTGAAAAACATGATTGGCCCTGTATTAGCCTGCGTGACTAGCTCTACCTTTGTTCGTATGCTCGCACTGCTGTTACTGGGCGGCTCGCTCCAGTTAAAGTGTGAAGAGCTTCATACCGTGGGTTTTTCCAAAATATCGCCCCCTCAATTCAAATCGATATGGCAACCCCTGCGCTTCGCTCTTTTTGCCCGCAGCACTCACTACAAGCTGGCAGTACCTGAAGGCTCCGCTGGTCAGGCACTGCACGCATCAAGCCGTGATACCGCTTCGGGAATAATACAGATCATCAGCATCAAGCCAACCTCCCTACCGATTCTGTTCTGGCGCTGGCGGGTCGATAAATTTCCAACCGTTAGACACGAAGGTACTCGAGCGGGGGATGACTACGCCGCCAGGCTTTATATCCTCTTTTCCGCACAGCCTGTGCAACAAGAGGCCTCTCCCGTGGAAGTTTTCACCCACGCACACGCTATCAATTATATCTGGAGTAGAGAGCTACCGCTCAACCAGCAGCTTGCCAGCCCTTTTGATGACCGATCACAGATGCTAGTGGCCAGCAGTGGCGATCAAACTGTAGGTCAGTGGGTCGAAGTATCACGCAACTTGGCAGAGGACTATCGGGCTATTTTTAAAAAAGAGCCACCCCCCATTGTGGGCATCGCTATAATGACCGATTCAGACAATAGCGATTCGACCGCTGAGGCCTGGTATGGGGATATTGTTTTCTCAAGAAATCCAGGCGGGGTTACCCAGAAGCCCAATTAACCAGAGAAACCACAGATGAACCTGACCTCAAAAATTTTGATCGGCATGCTCGCAGGGCTGCTGCTGGGCATTGCGCTCAATGGCCTGCAACATTCTGAATTAGCACCTCATGCCCTGGTTTCCTGGCTGCAATGGGCGCTGGTCGATGGTCTTTTTGATGTGATCGGCGCTATCTTCATCGCCTCACTCAAGTTGCTGGTAGTCCCCCTGGTATTTGTTTCTCTGGTTTGCGGCTGTAGTGCTCTGGGAAGCAACAGCCGAATGGGTGGCATGGCCATTAAGACACTGGCGCTATACCTGCTCACCACCGCTCTGGCGGTCTCTCTTGCGCTTTTTTTGGCCAATATCATCCAGCCAGGAGTGGGAATGAATATGGGCGAGCAAATGGCCTTTTCCCCCAAAGAATCCCCCTCCCTCAAGGCGGTACTGATCAATATCTTCCCCTCCAATCCGGTCAAAGCGATGGTGGAGGGCAACATGCTGCAGATTATTGTTTTCTCAATTCTGATGGGCGTTGCAATTTCACGCAGCGGTGAACCAGGCAAAAAAGCACAGGCTATTTTTGAGCAGTTCAACGAGGTCATCATGACGATGGTCATCATTTTGATGCATCTTGCCCCCTACGGGGTCTTTTGCATGTTGGCCAAACTCTTTGCCGGGCTGGGTTTTGGCGCTATTGGCGATCTGCTCAAGTATTTTATGACCGTGGTACTGGTGCTGATGCTACACGCCCTGGGAACCTATTCGCTGCTGCTTTATGGCATGAGCAGACTATCACCACTGAAATTTATTACCAATATCCGACCCGCACTACTGTTTGCCTTCAGTACCGCTTCCAGCAGTGCCACCCTGCCGGTCACACTCAATGTTGCTGAACACAGGCTTGGGGTTAACAACTCGGTCGCCTCCTTCACTCTGCCCCTGGGAGCCACCATCAACATGGACGGCACGGCTATCATGCAAGGCGTAGCCACCGTATTTATCGCCCAGGCCTTTAACGTGGATATCGGCATTGGCGGTTATCTGATGGTCATATTAACCGCAACACTGGCTTCGGTAGGCACCGCAGGTGTTCCTGGCGTGGGTTTAATCACCCTTGCCATGGTGTTGCAGCAGGTAGGCTTGCCGGTCGAGGGCATTGCCCTGATTATTGGTGTGGACCGCTTGCTCGACATGATGCGCACCGCAGTCAATGTAGCAGGAGATTCTATGGTATCCACCATTATTGCCCAGGGCGAGGGATTACTGGACCAACAACGCTTTAATGACCTTGCCGATACAGATGAATATAGCCACCCTGCCAGCACCGGGGAACACCCATGACTTTTATCTGCTCTCTTGCCGAAATTCCAGAAAATCGCGCCAAGGGCTTTGTCGTTAACGAACGTGCTCTATTGGTCATCAAAAAGGACGAGGTGATCAGAGTCTACCGGAACCACTGTCCCCACCACGGGACACCGCTGGATTGGATGCCCGGTCAGTTTATGGATCACCAGGGCAGGTACCTGCAGTGCTCAACCCACGGAGCCCTGTTCCGGGTGGACGATGGGGAGTGTATTGCCGGACCCTGTCAGGGAGAGTCACTTGAGGCGCTGGCTTTTGAACTAAAAGAGGGCTGCCTTTATCTAGCAAACTGTTGAAAACAGTAAGCACGGTAGGCAAAAAAAACAGCATGACCGCTGGTGCTGATCACATCAAAGCCTTGCGCACCAAATTTAAAGGTTGGCATATTCTACATATCCGCAGCTAGCTGCGTGTATTGGAAATAAGCACTGTTCTGTATTGGAGATAACTTTGTAAGCGCCTAATGAACCGCGTCTTGTTTTTCAGGGTATATACAGACCGATGATTATCAGGGCTACAATGCCGCAGTCACTGCCGGTCATGTGGACTGTATGGCCCATGCCCGGCACAAGTTTAGCGAGGCGGTCAAGGCACAGGGGGAAAACAAGCGCACGAGCAAAGCCAATGGGTTGGAACCCTATGCTTATCTGCGCCACTTTTATACTCAATTGTCCAAGGCAGAATCAGTGGATGCGACTGAAGCATTGCTGCCCGGCAATATTAAACC
>CAYYRK010000114.1:0-8110 GCA_964473915.1 uncultured Pseudomonadales bacterium | reverse complement strand
TATTTTAAACTCAAGATCAGACAATCATCATTGCCCGATACGTTATCTATGTTCTATATTTCAGGATGACTTCACTCACAAGAGCGGAGAAGAGCCTGCAAAATTGCCTTTTTGATAATGCATTTAATGGCTTGTTGCTGGATAATAGCGGCCTTTTCGATTATTTGCTTTCGTAGATGGAAGTGGGTTTTGTTTCCAGGCAAGACATTGACGTGTGCAGAGAGGGACGACCACATGGATGCGTGAGATAGGGCAGCGCACAAGGACAGGGATGTCCGCAGGTAGAATAACGCAGGAGCGGTTATCGAGGATGCCATAGCCGAGTTTACTTAAGAAATGACTGAATAATGCTTTTAACACAGCATGGGGGCCAAAGAGTTTTCATGCAAAGGCCTATTAATAACGACATTGCTCATAGGAGAATTATTAATGCGTATTGGGGTACCTAAAGAGATCCATCAGGGAGAGCGACGAGTTGCGCTCACCCCTGAGGTGGCAGAGCTACTGATCAAGCTCGGTTTCGAGGTCGCTATAGAAGCTGGCGCTGGTGACGAAGCCAACTTTTCTGACGAGGCTTATCGCGAGTATGGTGCAATAGTTGAATCTGATATCAAAGAGTTATGGTCAAAATCTGACATTATACTTAAAGTAAGAGCGCCAGAGACTCATCCGCAACTCTGTGTTGATGAGGTCGAATTGCTGAAAGAGAAGCAGACACTGATCAGCTTTATCTGGCCGGCGCAGAATGAAGACTTAATGCAACAACTGGCAGAGAAGAAAGTGACTGTTCTGGCAATGGACAGTATTCCTCGCATATCCCGCTCTCAAAAAATGGATGCCCTTAGCTCAATGGCCAATATAGGCGGTTATCGTGCCGTCGTGGAGGCTGCTCAGCATTTCGGTCGCTTCTTTACTGGCCAAATTACGGCAGCTGGTAAGATTGCGCCCGCCAAGGTATTAATTATAGGCGCTGGGGTTGCGGGCCTGGCGGCCATTGGCGCAGCCAGAAGCATGGGTGCGATTGTGCGCGCCTTTGATACTCGCCCTGAAGTCAAACAACAGGTTGAAAGCCTGGGTGCTGAGTTTCTGATGCTTGAGTTTGACGGAGACAACGATGGCTCGGGTGAGGGTGGTTACGCCAAAGTTATGAGCGATGAGTTCATAAAGGCTGAGATGGCACTTTTTGCCCGTCAGGCTATGGAGGTGGACATTATCATCACCACAGCTCTGATCCCTGGTAAACCAGCCCCGGAGTTAATCACCGAGGGGATGGTTGAGTCCATGAAAGACGGCAGTGTCATTGTCGACCTGGCAGCAGAGCGCGGTGGCAATTGCAAACTGACTGAGGCTGACAAAGTAGTAGTTAAACATGGCGTAACCCTGATCGGCTATACCGACCTTCCCAGTCGACTTGCGAACCAATCGAGCCAGCTTTATGCCACTAATATCCGGCATCTGTTAACCGATCTTTGCCCTGAAAAAGACGGCCAGGCTGTCATTAATATGGAAGACGAGGTGATTCGCGGGGCCACAGTAATTAAGGAGGGTGAAATCACCTGGCCACCACCGCCACCGCGCCTGAGCGCAGCCCCACAAAAGGATGCGCCTGCAGCTGCAGCACCCGAAAAAGCAAAAATAGAGGCAGCGCCCAAAAAACCGGCTGTAGCTATGCTACAACGTCTACTGCCCTATATTCTCGGAGGAGCGGCCTTTTTTGGACTAGGCATGGTAGCACCACCAGATTTCATGTCCCATTTTACCGTATTTGTACTGGCCTGCTTTATTGGCTACATGGTGGTTTGGAATGTTGCACCGTCACTGCATACACCCTTGATGAGTGTGACGAATGCTATCAGTAGCATTATTATCATTGGTGCGCTGCTGCAAGTGTCTTCGCAGCAAGCATCGATCACCTTTCTATCGGGTATTGCCATATTAATCACCAGCATTAACATCGTGGGCGGCTTTGCCGTTACTCAGCGCATGTTAGCTATGTTCAGAAAATAGGAGTAAATCAATGCCTTCTGGAATAATTACAATGTCATATATAGGCGCCAGCATCCTGTTTATTTTGGCGCTAGGTGGTTTAAGTCATCAAGAAAGTTCACGCCGGGGTAATCTCTACGGCATTATCGGTATGTCACTAGCATTAGTGGCGACCATTCTGGGCATTGTCAATGACAACTACTTTGTACTCTTTGCAGGAATAATTATCGGTAGCACTATTGGTATGGTTCTGGCCAAAAAGATTGAGATGACCCAGATGCCAGAACTGATAGCAGTCCTTCATAGCTTGGTGGGACTGGCCGCAGTGCTGGTAGGATTTGCTAACTTTATGGGTCATAGCAGTGGGCTAGCCGGTGTTGATAAAACCGTTCATGATGTTGAAACCTACCTGGGCATCCTCATCGGGGCACTGACCTTTTCCGGGTCGGTGGTTGCCTATCTAAAACTCAGCGCTAAAATTAGCGGCACGCCTCTGTTGTTGCCTGCACGTCACTGGCTAAACCTGGCCATGCTCATTAGTGCCATCTGGCTTTGCAACCTGTTTCTCGATCACTCTGCTGCTGGAGGAGGAGTAGCCGCACTGACGATCATGACACTGATAGCCCTTTTGTTTGGCATACATATGGTAATGTCCATTGGTGGTGCTGACATGCCGGTAGTAATCTCAATGCTCAACAGTTATTCAGGTTGGGCTGCAGCGGCTACAGGCTTCATGCTGAACAATGATTTGTTGATTGTAGTAGGTGCGTTGGTGGGTAGTAGCGGAGCGATTCTCAGTTATATTATGTGCCGCGCTATGAACCGTAAATTCCTCTCTGTAATCGCAGGTGGTTTTGGTACAACGGCCAGCTCCAGTACAGCTTCTGCCGGGGCCGAAGGTGATGCCGGTAGTGTTGTTTCCATTGAGGCTAGCGAAGCAGCGCAACTCCTGCGCGAGTCAAAAGAGGTTATGATTCTGCCAGGATATGGCATGGCCGTATCCCAGGCCCAGCACCTGGTGTTTCAGTTAACCGAAAAACTGCGCGATGCAGGTGTTAATGTGCGCTTTGGGATTCACCCTGTGGCTGGCAGGATGCCGGGGCATATGAACGTGTTATTAGCCGAAGCCAGGGTACCCTATGATATCGTGTTTGAAATGGATGAGATCAATAAGGATTTCCCTGAGGTTGATGTTTCCATCGTGATCGGAGCCAATGATATTGTGAATCCGGCAGCGCTGGAAGTGCCAGACAGCCCAATTGCCGGGATGCCGGTTCTGGAGGTCTGGAAGGGAAAAACAACCATTGTCATGAAGCGCAGCATGGCCACTGGGTATGCAGGCGTTGATAACCCATTGTTCTATAAAGACAATACCAGCATGCTTTTTGGTGACGCCAAAGCAAGCCTGAATGAGATCCTGCAAGCCCTGTAGCAGGCGCTCTATTATGAGGAAAGGCTGACGCCTTAATGGCGTCAGCCTTGATTATGAATAAAAAACTGATCAAGGGATCATAGCCAGTTTCCTGCAAAAGCCTACGTTTCAACCTCCACATATTTGGCCTTGAATCCTTCAATAAGCGAAAGTAGCGCGGGCATTACAAACAAAATCAGAACCGTGGCATAAGCAAGCCCAAAGGAGATAGTAACGGCCATTGGGATCAGAAATTGCGCCTGCAAAGAGGTTTCGAATAATAGCGGGGTAAGTCCGGCAATAGTGGTCAGGGAAGTTAGAAGAACAGCACGCAGTCGTAGGCATGAAGCATCAACGATGGCCTGTTTTATGGGTTGGCCCTGCTCCCTTAAATCACGATAGAAGGTGGCTAGAATAATGGAGTCGTTAATGACGATTCCAGATAGGCCGAAAAAACCAAACCAGGACAACATGGTCAGATCAAGTCCCAATAACCAGTGACCCAGTATCGCCCCGGATACCCCTAAGGGAATTGCCAGCATCACCGCTAAAGGCCAGCTGTAGGAACCAAATACCCAGGCTAGAATAATATAGATTAACGTTAAGCCGATGGCCGCACCCAGCAGCATCTCTTTACCTGTTTTTGCCTGCTCTTCAGCACGCCCTTTAAGCTCAACCTTTATACCAAACTCACTGCTTAATGCTGGCAGAAAAGATTCACTAAGCTCAGCGACAATCACATTAGCATTATTTTCAGCAGGATTGACACCCGCCGTAATATGAAGCCCTAGCTTGCCTTCGGTATGACGTACAAGCTCAAGACCTTTGCGATCCGTTAAACTAACAACATTGCTAAGTTGAGCCGTTTCGCCTGATGGTGTGATAATCGGGAGCTGGTCCAGCGTTCTAACGTAGTTACGCTCCGCGTCAGGAAGCACAATTCTAACTTCAATCTCTTCATTCTCATTATAAAATACCTGCAATAGCTGGCCATCGAAAGCAGCGCGAAGCTGACCGCCAACATCGGCCACAGACAAGCCTAGTGACTCGCCTAATGGTGTCAATTTATACAGAAATTGATTTTTACCGAAGGGCAGGTCGTCCTGAACATCATCGACTCCGGTATAACTTTTTAGTTTTTTTGCGATCTTTTCACTGGCTGCTTTGAGGACTTCAGGTGATTGTCCCGTAAGGAAAATATCGATATCCTTTCCCGGGGGGCCGCCTCGGGGGCTGGTGATACTAAGTTGTTCAACACCGTCAGGTAGCTTGAGATGTTTGCGCCATACAGCAATAAATTCAGGGTTACGCACCTCACGTGCATCCGGCGTGAGCAGTTCAACATGTAATGAAGCATATTGTTCGCCCGTGGAATAATGCTCTCCACCGTCAAATGTTGCCTGGTTGATTCGCAGTACGCTGTGAACGACAAGATCTTTATCTGATTTGAGCTCATCGTCTGCCTTATGTAGTGCCTGCTCCATTTGCCAGCCAAACTGCTTTACTTTTTCGGGCGGTGTTCCTGAGGAAAATTTGACGTTGCCCAGCACAATATGACTTTCTGGTTGTGGAAAAAAGTCTGTTTTAACCCTGCCGGAACTGATCAGGCTGAGTGATACCAGCATGATGCCAGTAGCAAAAGCCAGGGTTGCCCCGCGATGCTGTATAGCCATCTGTGCCAGTGGTCGAAAAAACTGATCCCGAAAATGATCAAACCCTGATTCTAGTCTTGCTCTGAGAGAGCCTGGTTTCGATGCTTTAATGGATCCCTGAAATGCATGATTCAGATGCCCAGGAAGAATCAGAAAACATTCAACCAGTGATGCCAAAATGACACAGATAATAACAAGCGGAATCGCGGAGAGAATATTACCGATAATGCCACTGATCATCATTAAGGGCAGAAAAGCTGAGACAGTGGTAAGTGAGGATGACAGCACAGGAGCAAACATGCGCCTTGCACCACCCTCGGCAGCCCTGAGCGGATTTTCCCCTTTTACATAGTGGGTGAGCGCATCCTCTCCGACGACAATAGCGTCATCCACGATGATCCCCAACGCCATAATTAGCGCAAACATACTGACCATGTTGATGCTGCCGCCCACCAAATAAAGTACAGCCAGGGTACCCATGAAAGAGACCGGTATCCCAACAGCCACCCAAAAAGCTACGCGACCGTTGAGAAAAATAAACAGGATGGCAACCACCAAAATAAGGCCACTCAAGCCATTTTTGATCAATAGGTTGATGCGCTCTTCAATTAAAACATAAGCTTCATTATAGGCATCGATTTGTAAGCTAGGGGGTAGGGTTGGGCGCGTCTCAATTAACCAGTCGTTCAGTGTTGTTGCCGCCTCAAGGGTGTCGGAAGACTGAGTACGCAACACCCTTAATAGTACCGCCGGTCTGTTCTGGTAAAAGACCTCAACCTGATTATCTTTGCTGCGTCTATTGACAGTGGCGATGTCGTCAAGCCGAAGCCGTGTCCCTGATTGGGTCGTCACAATGGCCAACTCTTTAAAGCCTGCTACAGAACGACGCTGCTCGACACTTCTTAACTCTCTGGCAAGCTCATTCTTACCAGTGGTCCCGGCCGGAATATCCTGACTAGCATCTCGAATACGCTGACCGATCTGTGTTAGAGAAAGCTTGAGACTATTCATCTGCTCGGATGAGACCTGAATAGCTATCTCCTGTTCCGGAAGGCCTACAAAGTCAACCTTGGCGACACCACGATCGAGCAACTCTCGTTCAAATTGATAGGCAATAGGTCGAATTTCATCCAGCGATGCGGTAGATGAGAGTATCAGGGTGGCAACATCTTCATCCAAAGAGACCTTGGTGATTTCTGGTGTTTCCGCATCCGAAGGTAGATTCCTGACCAGGTCGACATATTCCTTAACTTGATCCAGCGAAAGCCCCATATCAGTGCCTTCATCATATTCCAGCACAATGATTCCAAGACTCCGGTAAGAGGTTGAGGTCATCTCCTTAACATGATCCAGATTGCGCAGCTGTTGTTCCAAGGGGGTAACGATCGACTTAGCAACGTCCTCAGGAGTCGCTCCTGGCCAAACCACCCTGACAGTAATGAAATCTGGCTCAAAATTGGGTAGAAACTGTGTATTTAATTTATACAGGGCGACTGAGCCAGCCAATAACATGATTAGCATCAACAGGTTTGCTGCGACCTTGTGCTGGGCAAATCGTCCGAGTATGTCCTGCTTATGATACTCCTGCGTAGGTTCAGGGCAGCCTGAATCGTGGCTCGATGACCTCATCCTATTGTGTCCTCAGCTTGACTTTCAGTCCACTGATGGCATTTGGAAGCTGAGTAATGACAATGGCATCCCCCTCCCTAAGTGCTTTGCTACTGATGATGACGCGATCCTGGCCTGATTTGGAGAACTGTTTACCCAAAATATCAATATCGAGAGACTGTATCCGCCCATTTTCAACACGATAAATTCGATTGGAGCCGTAGATTGAAGAAAGCGGCAGGGTTATCACCTCTGGCAGTGAGGGTAAATTAACATTGATCTTCAATGTGCTATTAAGCACCAGCCCTGCTTGAACATCGATAGGGGTGAACAGTGCATCGACACCACCATAGCCTCGGTTTGCCTGACCTGACAACCGCTTGAGATACAGTTGAATATCACGACCATAACTTTCACTTGTTGCTTTAATGGTACGATCGTCTCGTAACGCATTTTTAATCAACGAAACATAGCGATCAGGAACTTGAGCGCGAACCTCCATATTTTGGTTATCATAAAGACTAACCAGCGATTGGCCTATCTGAACTGTTTCACCAGGAGCAGCGCTGACCTTTGTAATCAGACCATCAAAAGGTGCTTCTATCCGGGCTCTTTCTTTATCGATCAGCGCATCATTTAAAGCGGTTGTTGCGCGTGCCAACCGGGCTTGGAGCTGATTTAAACGGCTGGGATGATCCGCAATGTTCAGTTTTCGTGCATTGACCGAAAGCGCTTTTTGAGCGCGCGCTGATTCTGCAGCGTCATAACGTTCCTGGGCGATCAGGTTAGACGCTTTCAATCGAGCTTGACGATCTACCGCTTGAATGGCAAGGTTAAGCAGTTTTTGTTCCTCAACGAGTGCATCAGTATCTGAACGAAAACGGTTATTTTCGGCAGTGATCTGAGCTTGCAGCTCGCGCATATCAGCCTGGTGCTGCCTGATTAGCAGGCCTATCTCTCTTTCATCAAGTTGAATCAGCAGGTCTCCCTTGGTGACAATCATGCCCTCTCGAACGGGAACTTCGATCACATCGGCAGAAACTGCGGCACTTAGCATAGAATCAAAGGGCGACTCAACATTCCCAAGTAGCTCAATTTGAGGGCTGGCAGCGCCAAATTTAATATTCTCAACAGCAACCAACCACTCTTTTTCTTTAATATCAGTTTTAGGTGGCGCTGATCTAGTCAGCATTAGCAAGGCCACAACGAGTAGCGCAACACCCAAAATAACGAGAGGCAATAGCCATCTGCTTCGCTGAGGCGCTGCATTCAAATCGGTCATATTATCAAAGTCCTTGATGGTCATGGTTATGTCTAGTTTCGAGCTGGCGTCTCGGTTTTTATTGCCTTGAAGCTGAGGTCCTCAGTTGAGCGTCATGATAGAGCAATAACCATATGAACTCACTGCTGTCCCGTTAACTTTCACAGTAAAGCCATCTGATTTATATTAAAT
>CAYYRK010000113.1:0-8123 GCA_964473915.1 uncultured Pseudomonadales bacterium | reverse complement strand
CCATCGCTGGATATTGAATACAGCCCCCCTCCCGCTGTACTGATGACTTTGGTGTACGTTTTCTTCCATTAAGTTATGTTCAGAAATATTTTGTGGCGGTAGATAGTTGTACTCAAAGAGCATCTGCTAGCTATCAGCAAACTCCGACTGCGAATGAGAGCTTCGCCAACATTCGCAGTCATAAAAAATGGAGCAATCTTCAAATAAAAGACTGCTCTGTTCGCTGAATAATACTTTCCTGGGTCTCAGGAGCCAGATCAACAAAGTAGGCGCTGTATCCGGCGATTCGAACTTGAAGGTCAGAATAGTCGTTCGGGCTATCTTGCGCCTCCCTGAGAATATCACTGTCAACAACGTTAAACTGAATATGAGGAATTGTCCCCTTGTCAAACCACTCCCTCAGATACGCGTTAAACAAAGGCTTATTCTCACCCTCTAAAAATTGGGGTGTAAATCTCTGATTAAAAAGCTCCGTATGTACATAAGGTATTTTGGCAACCGAATTCAGAACCGCTGTAGGGCCCTCAATATCCGAACCTACTGAGGGAGACCGACTTCCGTCAGCCAGCATGTTGGCGGCATATCTCCCATCAGCTGTGGCGCCAACTCCAAATGCCATAGCCTGATAGGCGATAACAGAACTACCATCGAAATCCCACTCTCTTCCCCACGCATCCTTGATGGTGCGAGCAGCCTTGAGTATTTTTTCTCGTGATTTAACAGCCCACTGATCTGCAAAATCTTCGTCATTGCCATATTTAGGCGCATTCAAAAAATGCTGGCGCATCACCTCATTGCCAGCCCAATTTTCCTGCAGAGCATGGGTCAACTGCTCCATGGTGTATTTTTTATCCTGAAATATCAGCTTGTCTATCGCTGCAAAACTATCAGACACATTGACATACCCAAGAGAGATCAGGTTAGGCCAGGTATCAAACTCTGCCCAGGCTTTATGAATATCCTTCCCCTGCTCAAGGGTATCTTCCAGCAGAAAAGAGTCCATAGGATTTTGGGAAAACTCCATCATGACCTGATGGCTTACATTATGGGAAATATTGGCCAGTTTAAGGTGAAACAGTAGCTGTTCACAGTGAGCCTCAAGAAGTTCGTCTATTGAGGTCATCTCTTGAGGGGCTTTGGTTCTTGGCCTTATCAAGGCTGAGCTCCCAACCCTGTTACCCGTCCCAAATGCATCATGTCCCTGAAACAGGGCGTATTCAAGCATTTTAGGCTGGGTCACAAACCCCACCTCTGTCATAAAAGCACCGGAAAGAGGTTTTCCTGTACAGTTCATTGCTACGCATCCTGCAGCCTGGGTTCTTTTCGCATCGTATTTTGAATAACCACGCTTGAGTGCCCACTCCTCCATGAGCCCCTCATGAAACAGGGAGGGATGACCCGTTCCGGCCCGTATCGTTTCAGTAATTCGGGTAAGCATATCCTCCGACATGTTCTCATGCATACGCACCATTAGTGGCGGCTGATTCATCCTCAGGGTTGCTATATTCTCCAGAATAAGCGCCGTGAGGTCGTTGCAGGCATCGGTTCCATCCACATTAGTCCCACCAATGTTGGCCGTATAAAATACTTCTGAACCCGATGTCAGGGAGAATAGCTGGGGGTGCTCAGCATGGCTGCCCAACGCCTGGATTCTTATCATCCAGCACTCCAGTAGTTCTTTTGCCCCATCACGCGTAATACGACCCTCAAGAAGATCTTTTTTATAATAGGGATACCAGATCTGGTCTAAACGTGCCCCCGACCCGTTATTAGGACCACTGAGAAACCTTGCCACAACTTCAACCAACCACTGAAACTGTAACGCCTCGTTAAATGTTTCAGGAGGATTTGCTGGTACCTTGTCGCATATCTTGGCTATGTTTAGAAGTTCTTTTTTTCTTGCCGGATCAGCCGCTACGCTAGCCTGATCTCTGGCTAGCACCGCATATCTCTGGGCAAACCTGAGTATCGCCCTGGCTGATATGAGCTGCGCTTCCCAATTCCGTTTTTTTTCTATGTACACAGCAGGGCTAAGATCTTGAACCCCCTTAAGAAGCTGTTCAGAAAGATCAGCCAGCTTTAGCTCTACTCTTTTTATTCGAGCATTCAGCCCCTCTTCAAATAAAAGCTCAAAGTCATACCCAATGATATTTCTGCCTGCATTCCAGTGATTCGCATAAAAACTAGGATTTTCTTCAGAGCGAACAAGGTAGGGAAGGACGTCATCGGGTATTTCGCGTGAGACCAGCGCTTCCTGGCACTTATCTTTCCAGTAATCACAGATATCAAATATCTCCTGCCGCTCTTTATCGGACACCATATGCCCAAAGCCACCGTCAGGTTTAACCGAATCTATCATGTATTCGCACGAAACTTCAGGAAACCAGCGAATCTCATTAGGCGCACTATTGGGATCACCGACAAGAAGCTGGCCAGGTTCGATGAAAAGCGGAATCTCTTCACAAAGCGCCTGCATCGCCAAAGCCCTTCTGGTTACCTGAGGCAAGCCTTCTGTATTCTTGTACGAATCGGTGACAATTCTTGCTCGGTCCGTATCGAGTTTGATATCTTTTCTGAAGGTTGTTTTCCCCACACCTGTAAGAACTTCAGACCAGTCTTTTACGACAACAGCTTTACTGTACAAGCCCTCTCTTAATTCAGCAGTTCTTGGGGTTGAGCCCATCCCCCATGCGTACGGTTTCAAACTCACTGAAATATGCTCAAACGAGTTACTGCCCGGATTTTTCAGTGCTTTCAAATCTTCTTTTAACACCACACTCTCTTTCAAAATAGCTGCCATTTGTCACACTCCTTATCTATTAAGAATCTGTTCAACCAGGAAGCTCCATGAGTATTCTGGGGCTTAGCCAATGGTTACCAGAACTAACCGGAGGCTCTGTAAACAAGAGTTTTCCGGTCGCTAATTCGATCAAAAACATAATGCGCGCTACTAGATAGCGTACACGACTATCAATATCTCTCTATGAACTGCCAAGTTCTTTTGCGTAAAACTCAACGGCTAATGGGGCGAAATCGAGGAAGGCTTATCTCATCGTTAACAGGCTCAACGACCATCTCCACCTTCATGTCAAAACCAACATCCTCTGCGGCAACATCAACCATCGAGCTGATCATACGGGGACCCTCTTCGAGCTCAACAAGTACTACAGCATAGGGTGTGTCATCTTTGAATGCTGGGCCTGGCGCACGGTAAACCACACTATATGAATAAACCAAACCCCTACCACTGGCCTCTTTTTCAACCAGATTTTCACCCAGGCATTCACGACAAATAGCCTGGTGGTAATATTGAATATGGTTACAATCCTGGCAGTGTTGCAAAAAAAGCTTACCCTCTTTAAGCCCCTTCCATAACTCTGCTGAGTCAGCATCTGGCATAGGCATAGGTTTTAAATGTGCTTGCTGTAATGAGCTCATAGGGTTACGTCCGTTCCAATAATTGTAGTGGCATGAGTTGCGAAACCAGCACCCAAACTGTGAACAAGAGCAAGTTCTGCACCTTTCACCTGCTGCTGATTAGCCCGACCACGCAGCTGCTTTACCGCCTCATAAAAGTGCAATAGACTGCCAGGAATACCCGGATGACAGTGAGATAACAGCCCACCGTGTGTATTGATGGGAATTTTCCCTCCCAACTCGATTTCACCAGCCTCAACAAAGGGACCACCCTCCCCCTTTTTGCAAAAGCCTAAATCCTCAAGCATCATAATGACCGTGCCGGTGAAGCAATCGTATACCCCGGCAAAGTCAATATCATCTGGAGTGACGCCAGCCATCTTATAAGCATTTTTGCTCGATTGAACAGCACCGGTACTGACAATACTCGGGGCTAAAAAGAGATGCTCATGGGTATAACACTCGCCACCACCCAGAATATAGAGCGGCTTGGACTTGCTATCTTTCGCCCTATCAGCACTGGTCATAATAAAAGCTACACCACCATCAGAGATCAGTGAGCAATCTAGTTTGTGATAGGGGCTAGTGACCATTTTGGAACTCAACACATCCTCGATTGTAATCGGGGCAGTCATCTGAGCGCCGGGCGTCTTAATCGCATTATTTCGCTGTATTACAGCCACTTTTGCCAACTGTTCCGGCGTAGTTCCATAATCTTTCATGTGGCGGTGAGCGGTCATGGCAAAGGTGTTGGCTGCAGGAATACCAAAGGGCATCTCGTATTGTTGGTCCCGACTTTCAGTCATGGCGCGCATGGCCAATTCGGGGTTCAGCCCACTGAGCATAGAATCGCCACCTACAATCAGAATGTTTTTAGCCAGACCGCATTCCAGTGCCGCTGCAGCGGTATTAAACATGGTTGCCGCAGTCGCACCTGATACCTGGTAATTGTTTGCGAAAGTAGGGGTTATGCCGATATATTCTGACAGTGCAATACTAAATCGATGGAAAGGGGAGGCGAAGGAGTGACCACTAAGGATGCCGTCAATATCTCCCTTTACCAAACCAGCATCTGCCAGGGCTTCCTTGGTAGCCTGTGCAGCAAGCCATAACGGGCTTTTCCCAGGCACTTTGCCTAGCGGTGAAATGCCTGCACCAATGATTGCTGCCTTACCTCTTATGGTTTTTGTGTCCACCAGTATCCTCCTGCTATGTTATTATTTTTCAATTAATTTAAACTTGTTTATTAACTTTACTGCGAAACCTTTGCACACTTTTTTCTTACATGAAAAAAATTTATCTCCCGTACAAAGGTCTACTTAAAACAGCTGAACAATATCTCTCTACTTTCCAGGTAGCTGAGCAACCGCTGTTCCCCTCGCCGACAACTCATCATCCTGATTGGTTGCCACAATATCAAAAGAAACGTATTTACGGCCATTTTCTTCATACTTACCTGTTATCTCAGCATTTAGGTAGACAATGTCTCCCTCTGGATTATGCCGCCTAACTTCGCTGTTCAACTTATGCAACGCTCCATCATCACCTATCCAGTTAGTAATCATATGGGTCATCCAGGAGCACCGTTCCGGGCCGTAATCATAGGCACCGGGTGCCCCGACTTTTAGCGCAAACTCCTCCTCCCAATGCACTCGTTCAGGGCAATCAGGAACACCAAACCGATTGAGTATACCCAACCCGGAATGCTGGTTAATCATTTTATAAGCCAGTTTATTGGCACGCACATATAACCCACCCCACCCTTGTACATAAGCGATAAAACCGGTCACGGTCATTGGGCCTTTAACCATAGTGGGCAATTTAGTCCCTACTTCAACATCCTCCCAAAAACGCTTATCGGAACCGCGAATCTCCTCTTTACCATAAAGATCATAAACAGCCTGGATCTCCTCTGGGGTGTAGACTCTGGGACCACGTTTCTTGACTTCTGTATATTTTGATCCCTTTTCTCTGGCTTGGTCTCTATCTGTTCGGAAACACCAGGTATCAGCAGAGGCCAGTTTGTCGCCCTCATTATCGAAATAATCAACATGATAAGTTTGCTTTATCGAACGACCGGCAAACCGTGTTTCATATTCAGTCAGGTCTTTAAGGTAAACCTCACTGGATATCTCGATATTACGCTGAATTGTTTTGTACCAGGTAAAATCAACTCCGGCAAACATCGCATGAACACCAGGAATACCACCAACGTATCCACTAGCAACCCGGTTACAGGCAAGTAAAAAAGAGGGTAGTGCAATCACATCTCCATATTGGGTTGTTTTCCCATATTCTGGATCGCACCAAAGCGGGTTGTCATCGCCTATCCCATGCGCGTAGTGTCGAATATTGTCCCTGGTTGATTCATGGCACCAGGGTTCAAGCGTTTTTTCTATTTTCTGGCCGATCCGGGAACGCAGATCGTCCAGCGCTTCATCAGTAATCCCCACAAATTCCCGTTTTAATGTATCAGTCATCTAAGTACTCCCGTTATTTTTATGTTTGTCTTTTAAAACCTTGCGATTAATCTTTCCTGCTGGGGTTTTTGGCAACTCAGCCACGAACTCAATTATCCGTGGATATTCATGAAGGCTCAGCTGCGTCTTCATATATTTCTGAATATCTTTTTTTACCTCTTCCCCCCCCTCTTTTGCTACAACGTAAGCTTTGACAACTTGCCCACGCAGTTCATCAGGTACTCCGATGACCGCTGCCTCTAACACTTTTGAGTGCTTCATCAGAGTATCTTCAATCTCAATCGAACTCATGGTCCAGCCAGCAGAGATGATGACATCATCTGATCGGCCAGCATGAAAGAAATATCCATCTTCATCCTTGCGCCCCCGGTCCTTTACAAAGAACCACTCGCCCTTGCGCTTAACAGCAATTTCACCTAGCTCACCAACAGGTAGTTCGCGACCCTGCTCATCAACTATTTCAACTTCCCAACCCGGTGCCGGTTTACCTAAAGCCCCAGGTTTGATTTCGTAACCCTCTGCACCCGGATAATTGACCAATATCACACCCACCTCTGTACTGCCGTACATACTGCAGGGCACGACACCAAACACTTCGGTAAGAAAGGTTGCCGTTGGCGAATCGATGGGCTCGCCGGTAAAGGAGAGTTTTTTCAGATTGATTGCGTAGTTCTCAACCAAACCAGAGTTTTTTAGCATCCGGTAAACGGTTGGAGCCGCCGCCATGTTATCTATTTTAAACTCCTCGAGCGCTTCCAGAATTCGCTGTGCACTAAACTTTCCCGAGTAACTTCCGATATGAGCCCCCAACGCCAGAGGACCAATAGTGCCATGCCACAAACCATGGCCCCAGGCGGGCGATGACGGGCAAAAATACCGATCCTGTGGGCGTATTCCCACGCCATACAGTGCAGCAATCATCAATGTAACTACCGCACGATGCGAGTGTTTTACGGCCTCGGGGAGCGCACGGGTCGTGCCTGATGTATATTGAAATACGGCCAGGTCATCAGCTGAGGTGGTGGTCTTGTATTGAGCAGGATATTGATTCACGTCCTGCCAAAACACGGAGTCCGGTTTTACGATTTTCAAGTCCGGGAACTGTTTGCCTATGCTCTCGATGTCATTTTCGGTTAACAGTAGTTTAGGATTGCAATCATTAAGTCTAAGTGCCAGCGCATCGGGTCCAAATAGTGTAAATAGAGGAACTGCTATCGCTCCACGCTTAATTGCGCCGAACATCGCTGCATAATATGAGAAACCGGGGTCGAGCATAATTGCCACCCGGTCGCCCTTGCCAATTCCCTGCGCCTCTAACCAGTTGGCCACTTTTCCGGATGCATCGGATAACTCTTCAAAAGAGTAATGTTCGGATGAGCCATCAAAATATTTAACACTAACCGCGATACCTTTATCTCTGTGACGATCCAGGCATTCATGCGTTAAATTTAGTTGATCTTTGTTTCCGTCAAATAACTCCCATAATCTGGGCCATTCAAACTGACTGTGAATCTCTGAATATCGATTGATATCGACCAATGAAACCATGTTCCCCCCCCTAAATTAAGTTAAAAATCCACCTTCCCTATAGATCAATAAAACCAAACAATTATTGTTTTTTTTTGCGCAAAATGCGCGAGAACTAAAAACTAACAGGTGTTAGTCTAGCATTAATCTGGCGCGAAAATCCACCGCCCAGCCTTTTTCAAAGGGCTGCGCGCCCTCCTATCAAGCTCAGTTCAATGAAAAAAATATGTGTAACACTTTGATATGACAAGAGAGTTCTTAAAACATGGGGTTGGATTCAATACTTTGGCATAGCCCATAGCTATCAACGCTGCGTGGAACTCGATCATTGGATTCGACGCCGAGTTCGAATGGCCTATTGGCGGCAGTGGCGAAAGCCGCGAACCAAAGTAAGAAACCTGATGAGACGGGGTGTTCATGTTCAAGCCGCCGTTGCGTGTGGCATCACCAGCAAAGGGCCATGGCGTAGTGCGAAAACCCCAGGGATCAATCAAGCACTGTCATTAGACTACTTGAAATCTGAGGGGCTTTATTCGCTGCGTGATGGTTGGATCAAGCTTCACTATCCCTAAGTGAAACGCCCTGTGCGGATCCACATGCAGGGTGTTGTGGGGGCTGGGGGTTAGAGACCCTCGGCTACCCGATTATGCATTTTTTTCTTCAGCCTTCTTAACTCGTATCTTATTACTGCCGATAGTC
>CAYYRK010000112.1:5643-8156 GCA_964473915.1 uncultured Pseudomonadales bacterium | reverse complement strand
CGCAACGAGAAGGGGCCGAAGTAGCAACGCTACCCCGGCCCCTTAGCAACCAGATTGAATAACTCTGGTTTATTCCTCTCCGGTCGTCTCCCCTTCAGCAATTGCTTTCATGCTGAGTTTGATACGTCCACGACCATCTACATCCAGCACTTTAACACGCACCGTCTGGCCTTCCTTGAGGTAATCGCTGACCTTTTCAACGCGCTCTTCCGCAATCTGTGAGATATGCAGCAGGCCATCAGTACCCGGTAGTACCGTCACAAAAGCGCCAAAATCGACTACCCGTGCCACCGTACCCTCATAGATAACGCCCACTTCAACCTCGGCTATGATCTCTTCGATTCTAGTAAATGCCGCATCTGCTGAATCCTTGTCATCTGCATAAATTCTTACAGAACCATCATCTTCGATGTCGACCTGAGCGCCCGTATCTTCGCAGATCGAACGGATAGTCGCTCCACCCTTACCGATAATGTCGCGGATCTTGTCCGATGGTACCTTGATATTGAGCATGGTCGGGGCGTTTTCTGACAGACTTTCCCGTGGCTGATCAATGACCTTGGCCATCTCACCCAGAATATGGTCACGTGCTTCATGCGCCTGTTCCAAGGCAGCTTCCATGATCTCTTCAGTGATACCCTGTATTTTGATATCCATCTGTAAAGCGGTGATGCCTTTAGACGTGCCGGCCACCTTAAAGTCCATATCTCCCAGGTGATCTTCATCACCCAGGATATCAGTCAGCACTACGTAGCGTTCGCCCTCTTTAACCAGGCCCATGGCAATGCCAGCGACTGGCGCCTTGATCGGAACACCCGCATCCATCAACGCCAGACTGCTACCGCAGACACTGGCCATAGAGCTGGAACCATTGGATTCTGTGATTTCAGACACAACGCGGATTGTATAGGGGAATTCTTCCTCGTTTGGAAGCACAGCCGCAAGACCTCTGCGCGCTAAGCGGCCATGACCAATTTCGCGGCGCTTGGGCCCGCTCATAAAGCCTGTTTCGCCCACACAGAAGGGAGGGAAGTTGTAGTGCAGCATAAAGTGGTCGCGGTCGCTGCCTTTCAGGGATTCAATCAGCTGGGCGTCACGCATAGTCCCTAGAGTGGCTACGACTATGGCCTGAGTTTCACCCCGGGTAAACAGAGATGAGCCATGAGTTTTTGGCAATATGCCGGTTTCTACCGCAATGGCACGAACCGTTTTGGTATCACGGCCGTCAATACGGGGTTGTCCGCTAAGAACCCGCTCACGTACCAGATCTTTCTCGACCGAACTAAAGGCACCACTGATAGACTTTTCATCCATGCCAGCGTCATCGGATGAAAATTGTTCTACAACCTGAGCGCGAATCTCATCGATTCTGGCATAACGTTGCATCTTGTCACTGATCTGATAGGCCTCGCTAATTGCCGGGGCAAACCCGCTGCTGATCTGTTCAAGAAGCGCACTATTTTTTTCTGGTGCTTGCCAGTCCCAGGCAGGCTTAGCTGTCTCTTGAGCCAGTTCGGCGATCGCATCAATGACAACCTGCATCTCATCGTGGGCAAACAGCACCGCACCAAGCATCATATCTTCATTCAGCTCCTTGGCTTGAGACTCCACCATGAGAACGGCGTCACGAGTTCCTGCAACCACCATATCGAGGCTAGAGTCCCCGAGTTGCGTATAACCTGGGTTCAATATATAACCGGCTTCATCGTCGTATCCCACGCGGGCTGCAGCCAACGGCCCACTAAAGGGGATGCCGGAGATAGCCAGCGCCGCAGAGGCACCGATCATGGCTACAATATCCGGGTCATTTTCTTTGTCGGCCGACATGACGGTACAAACTACCTGAACCTCATTCATAAAGCCCTTGGGAAACAGGGGCCGAATGGGGCGGTCGATCAAGCGTGAGGTCAGCGTTTCTTTTTCTGTTGGGCGCCCTTCACGTTTGAAGAAACCGCCCGGGATCTTACCTGCTGCGTAGGTTTTTTCCTGGTAGTTGACTGTCAGGGGAAAAAATGCGGCATTTGGATTCGCTGTTTTTCGCCCAACTACGGTGGCAAGTATGGATGTATCACCCATGGTTGCCAATACTGCGGCTGTAGCCTGGCGGGCAATACGGCCTGTTTCTAATGTGACGGTGTGACCGCCGTACTGAAATGTTTTCTTTACCGGATTCACGGTCATCCCTCTGTGTTGGATTAAAGGTTAGCGACGTAAGCCCAGTTGACCGATTAACTGTGTATAACGGTCAGCATCCTTACGCTTCAGATAGTCCAGCAGCTTACGGCGCTGGTTCACCATTCTGATTAAGCCACGGCGCGAATGATGGTCTTTTTTATGCTCTTTGAAATGCGATTGCAGCTTCTCAATATTTGTCGTCAACAAGGCAACCTGTACTTCAGGCGAGCCTGTATCTCCTTCTGATCTTTGATGTTCTTTAACGACTACGTCTTTCTCTTCTGCTGATAATGCCATTTTCAATACTCCTATGAATATGCGATTTAAGTTAATTTAAA
>CAYYRK010000112.1:0-5543 GCA_964473915.1 uncultured Pseudomonadales bacterium | reverse complement strand
TTGGGTACAAAGACCGGCTGCCCTTGCTTTAAGTAGAAGGCGAGCAGATCAGTTAACTCGACTGTTGGTAAATTTTCTACTGTTACCCTGGTAGGTAACAAAAGTGCATCAAGCGATGAGTTACGCGAAGCCAGATCATCAGCCTGTGAGACTATCTTTTCTAGCTCTTCAAGGGTATGCATACGGGCCTGGTCTAGACCACTGACGCTGGTTCTGCGAAGCGACGTTACATGCGCGCCACAACCTAGCATCTCCCCCAGGTCATCCACCAGACTGCGTACATAGGTACCCTTACTGCAATGCACCTCTAGTTGAAGTTCGTCTTCTTTAAGGTTCAAAAGTTCCAGGCTGTAGATGCTGAGCTTGCGTGCTTTACGCTCTACCTCAATCCCCTGTCTAGCTAGCTTATAGAGTGGTTGCCCCTGATGTTTTAGGGCCGAATACATGGGTGGTATCTGTTCAATCTCGCCGCGAAACGCCTCTAATGCCTGCTCAATTTTCTCCTGGGTAATATCTTTGATCGGCCGAACCTGTAACACTTCACTCTCGCAGTCACCACTGGCAGTGCGCACCCCCAGCTTGGCGGTTAACAGATAATTTTTATCTGCCTCCAGCATAAACTGAGAAAATTTTGTTGTTTCTCCAAAGCACAATGGCAGCATACCCGTTGCCAGGGGATCCAGGCTACCTGTATGCCCCGCTTTGGCTGCACCATAGAGTCGCTTGACTCGCTGCAAAGCCCCATTTGAAGAGATATCTCTGGGTTTGTCCAATAACAGAATGCCATTCACTGCTCGGCCGCGTGTGCGCTTACGATAACCCTTCGCCAATTAGTTTTCCTCTGTTCCGGGATGTTGCCGATCCTTGCTCACCGCTTCATCAATCAGTGAGCTCAGATAACGACCCCGCTCGATACTTTCGTCGTAGTGAAATCTTAGCTGCGGGACTAAACGCAGTTTGACCAGTCGGGCCAGCCTGCTACGTAGAAAACCGCTGGCTTGATCCAGTATCTGGACCGTCTGCTTTTTTTCTTCTGCCGAATTCTCTCCCAGCCGGGTAATAAAGAGATCGGCAACCGCCAGGTCGCGGCTTATATCTACCGCTGTAACGGTAACCATTCCAATCCGGGGGTCTTTCATTTCTGACTGAATCAGTCCCGCCATCTCTTTCTGGATCTGATCTGCTACTCTCTGGACACGACTACTATTTGCCATAACGACTCCGATTAAAGTGTACGTTCAACTTCAACCATATCGAATACTTCAATTTTGTCACCCGCGCGTACATCGGTATAGTTTTTAACCCCAATACCGCACTCCAGGCCATTTCTTACCTCAGTGACGCTATCCTTAAAGCGGCGCAGTGATTCAAGCTCTCCTTCATAGATGACGATATCATCGCGTAGAACCCTGATCGGTTTGCTGCGGTAAATAGTGCCCTCTATAACCATAGATCCGGCAATGGAGCCGAACTTCGGTGAACTGAATATGTCTCGCACCTCTGCCACACCCAAAATACTCTCTTTATATTCCGGTGCCAACATGCCAGAAAGTGCTTTTTTAACATCGTCAACGATATTGTAGATCACGCTATAGTAGCGCAGATCGATACCATTCTTTTCGATTACTTTCCGCGCCTTAGTGTCAGCCCGCACGTTAAAACCGATGATTACGGCACCTGTTGAAGCAGCCAAATTTGCATCTGTTTCGGAGATTCCGCCCACACCACTGGTTACCAGGGTGACCTTAACCTCATCGTTACCCAGTTGTTCAAGGGCAGAGGTCAGGGCTTCAAGCGTACCGCGTACATCGGTCTTCAATACAATATTTAAAGGCTTAACTTCACCTGCGCCCATGTTTTCAAATATGTTTTCTAATTGTATAGCCGAACGAGCAGCTTGTGCTGCAGATTTGTTTCGGCTACGTCGATCTTCGGCAATTTCTCGAGCTTTTTTCTCATTGCGCAGCACCAGAAAATCATCGCCTGCCTGGGGGGTATTTGTCAGACCTAGGATCTCCACGGGGATAGATGGCCCTGCAGTTTTGATCTTAACACCATTTTCATCATGCAATGCACGAACCCGACCGTACACCTCTCCCACCAAAATCGTATCACCCTGCTTGAGCGTGCCGTTCTGTACTAACAGAGTCGCAACCGAACCTCGCCCCTTATCAAGGCGGGCTTCAATAACAAGACCTGTAGCCGACACGTTAGGAACAGCTTTCAACTCTAAAATTTCAGCCTGCAGCAGGATTGCATCCAGCAGCTCATCAATGCCCTGCCCGGTATGTGCCGATACGGGGATAAACTGTACGTCACCACCCCAATCCTCAGGAATAACCTCTTTGGCAGCCAGCTCGGTTTTAACCCGTTCAATATCTGCCGCTTCCTTGTCGATTTTGTTGATAGCTACGATTATAGGTACGTCGGCGGAATGGGCATGCTTTATAGCCTCCTCCGTCTGCGGCATAACACCATCATCTGCGGCAACTACCAGAATAACGATATCGGTTGCCTGGGCGCCTCTGGCCCTCATTGCAGTAAAGGCCGCGTGGCCCGGGGTATCAAGAAAACAGACCATACCTTTTTCGGTTTCTACATGATAGGCGCCTATGTGTTGGGTTATACCGCCTGATTCACCAGCAGTGACTCGAGTTTCGCGAATATAATCCAACAAAGATGTCTTACCGTGGTCAACATGACCCATCACCGTCACTACCGGCGCACGCGTCACACTTTCACCTTCGTAATTGATCTCGCCGAGTATTGATTGTTCCATGGTGACTGGCTCCTCAAGACGATATTTATGGCCCATATCCTGAGCAAGTAGTACGGCCACATCCTGGTCTATTGACTGATTGATGGTTACCATAACGCCCATCTTCATCAAAGCCCTGACCACTTCATTTCCTTTGACTGACATACGCGAGGCCAGTTCAGAAACTACAATACTCTCCGGTATAGCTACCTCTTTGGCAACTGGGGCTGCAGGTTTGGCGAAAGCATGTTGTTTTAAAAACTTGGTGGGCTTGGCAATTTTTGACTGGTCATGTTTTTTGCGAGCCGGCTTGCTAATAGCAAGCTCTTCACCCTCTAAATCGTCAGTTGTTTCTGCAATCCAACGTTTACCCGATTTTGCCTTGGAATCCTTTTTGGCCTTGCGATCATGAGCCTTCTTCGCCTCACGCTCACGCTCCTCTTTCTCCAGCTTGAGTTTTTGATCTGCGGATGACTCCACGATAACTGTGGGCTCTTCTTCCTGTTGCTTCTCTACCTTGACTGTCGGCTTGTCAGCGGGTTCTTTTTTGGCTTCCTCATTCTCAAGTGCTGCTGCTTCAGCCGCTTTTTTAGCCGCTGCCAACTCCTCAGCCGCAGCTTTCTCATCAGCGGCTTTATCCTCGGAAGCTTTCTCATCAGCGGCTTTCTCTTCGGAAGCTTTCTTGCGGGCAGCTTCTTCGGTTGTCAGCCTCTCTTCGTCAGCTTTTTTCAGTGTATCTTCCGCTGTTAGCTCTTCAAGCTTTTCTGCGCTATTCTCGGCTTCCAGTGCGCTGCGCTTAACATAGGTGCGTTTTTTGCGTACCTCTACATTGACTGTTTTGGCGGTGCGCCCCTGAGTCCTGGCACCCTTAAGCTGAGTGGTCACCTTACGCTTCAGGGTAATTTTACGCGGTGCCTTATCGCTTTCTCCGTGGCTTCTTTTCAGAAAGGCCAGTAAGGTTTGCTTCTCTTCATCAGAAACCTTGTCTTCAGCCGCACCATGTTGTAACCCTGCTTCTTTCATTTGATTAAGCAAACGATCAACGGGAACACCCACAACCTCAGCAAGTTTTATAACAGTTACATCAACCATTTTCAGCTTTCCTGTATCCTACTGATTGTTCTAATTTGCATCGTCTTGCTCAGCAAACCAAGGCTCGCGCGCCTTTAAAATTAAAGCAGCCGCACGCTCTTCTTCCATTGACGCCATTTCCATAAGCTCATCAACAGACAGCTCTGCGAGATCCTCCATGGTGACCACGCCTTTATCCGCCAAGGCATATGCCAGGTGTTTATCCATACCCTCTAGCGTCAGAAGATCTTCGGCAGGCTTTTTGCCCTCCAGTTCCTCTTCAGAAGCAATCGCCTGGGTAAGCAATACATCTTTGGCGCGTGATCGTAACTCTTCGACTATCTCTTCTTCAAAACCTTCAATATCTAGCATTTCATTTATTGGCACGTAGGCGATCTCTTCCAGCGAGGCAAAGCCTTCATCGACCAGCACCGCAGCAACATCTTCGTCTACATCCAGTTTTTCCATGAAATGGAGAACAACAGTACCCGATTCCTGCTGCTGTTTAGCACTGGCGTCCTCTTCGGTCATCACATTAATTGTCCAACCCGTTAGCTCGCTGGCCAACCTTACATTTTGTCCACTGCGGCCAATGGCTACCGCTAAATTATCCTCCGAAACTGCCACATCCATTGCATGCGACTCTTCATCCATAACAATAGATTCTACTTCTGCTGGAGCCAATGCGTTAATAACCAGTTGTGCGGGGTTGTCATCCCAGAGCACAATATCAATGCGCTCGCCCGCGAGCTCATTGGAGATAGATTGCACTCTTGAGCCGCGCATTCCAACACAAGCGCCAACAGGGTCGATGCGTCCATCATTTGTCTTGACTGCAACTTTGGCTCGGGCCCCCGGGTCGCGTGCGGCTGACCGTATCTCCACAACCTCCTCGGAGACTTCAGGCACCTCTATTTTAAATAATTCGATCATCAATTCGGAAACTGTTCGGCTAATAAGCAGTTGTGCTCCACGCACATCTTCTCGAACCTCTATCAGTAGTGCACGTATTCGGTCGTTCATGCGAAATGATTCCCGTGGAATCATGTGTTCTCTGGGGAGCAACGCTTCAGCATTATTGCCTAAATCAACGATTACCTGGTCTCGGCCCACCTTTTTAACAGTACCGCTCACGACTTCACCAACTTGTTCACGGTAGGCCGCCGCTACTTTGGCTCGTTCTGCTTCACGTACTTTTTGTACGATGACCTGCTTGGCTGCCTGGGCAGCAATTCGCCCAAAAGCCACATTATCAACCTGCTCTTTCCGGACATCGCCAATTTGTAGGGCTGAGTCGATCGCCTGAGCCTGTTCCAGCGTTAAATGCTGAGCAGCGTGAAATTCCAGGTCCTCGTCATTTTCATCTGCTACCGACCAGCAGCGAAATGTTTCATAGTCACCCGTTTCACGATCAATAGCCACAAGGATATTAACCTGTTCATCGTCTTCATAACGTTTGCGTGTCGCCGTCGCCAGCGCAAGCTCCATCGCTTCAAATATGACATCTTCAGCAACGCCTTTCTCATTTGAAACGGCCTCAACGACCAACAATAACTCTTTACTCATCTACTGTTGCCTCATGCAAGCCCAAAATCTAGTCAAATTGGGGAACTATATTTGCCTTTTCTACCGATTCGAGAGGCAAAATGTACTCGTGCTCATCTAGCACAATACTTATTTCGCCATCTGCCACAGCCCGTAACAGACCCTTAAA
>CAYYRK010000111.1:0-8184 GCA_964473915.1 uncultured Pseudomonadales bacterium | reverse complement strand
TCGTACAAAGGTCTCATTCTATTTAAGCCCCTTTCGATAGGTCATCGGGGTTACCCCAGTCCATTTTTTAAATGCCCGGATAAAGGCGCTGCCTTCAGAATAACCCACTTTAGAGGCTATGTTTTCAACACTCAGGTCGGGCTTTGCCAGGTAGTATATGGCTCTGTCTCTTCTGACCTGATCTTTGATTTCACTAATCTGGGTACCCTCTTCGGCTAGCCGGCGCCTCAAGGTTTTGGAGTGGATGCTGAAATGTTCGGCGATTGTTTCCAATGTGGGCAGGGCCATAAAGTTTTTACTGAACAGATCCCTTACTTTTGAGGACCAGGTAGAGCTACCATAATTGTCTATCATGGAGTGGAGCATGAAGTTCCTCAAATAACTGGCAAGATTATTTTCATTCCTAATAACCGGCTTATCATAAACAGACTTATTGAATGCCAGCTCAGAGATCGGCTGGTTAAAATAAACAGGGCAGCCCTGATACATTAACCGATACTCATCGGCGTATTTTGGCTTTGGGTAGGGTAAGTGTACGTGGTGTAGCGTAATGTTTTCCTCAACCAGCCAGCATGCAATACGGTAGGCAGAAAAAAGTGTCAGGTCATAACCGTAGGAGTCAACGTTCAGGTTTTTATCCCAGGGTGAGGCTCTTAAGTAAAAAAGATCCTTGTCGGCGAGTGCTTCTATTTTTAAACCGCGCTCAAATAATGTGGTAAACCTGCATAGATTGTGCAGGGCTTGGCCCAGTGTGTGTGAGTGGATAAGGTAATAACAGGCAGCAGACCAGCTGCCAAATTTCAGTGGGCGAGAGGAATAACCCAGTAATTCATCATCCATTTCGCGCATGGTCAGGTAGACCAGCCTGGCGTATTGTGCAGCTGGAATTCTGGCATTGTCTTTTTCAAGAAGTTGAGGGGATATGCGGCAGGTTAGTAGCAGTGGTGCAGGGTCAAAATTCAGTGCATGTAAATGCTTAATTGCTGCACGAACGAGATAGATGGATATGGTGATATTATTCGAACGGGTTTTCAATGGATGTTCTTCCGGTTCTTTTTAGAAATATAGGCACATTATGTCAATTTTTTTGTCCGCATGCGACATTGTAGGGTTGCGTTGATCTGTGAATAATCTCCGCTCCTATAAGAAATTACAGATCCAGTTTTATTTTTTTGCAAAAGCAGGCAGGTAATATCATGGTCAATACCGCATATATTTATGATGCAATAAGAACACCACGCTCAAAGGGAAAATCTGGTGGAGCCCTCAACGAAGTCAAGCCGGTCGTGCTGGCTTCTGGAATACTTAAGGAGCTTCAGGAGCGTAACGGTCTGGATACCAGTTATGTAGATGATGTCGTTATGGGTTGCGCAACCCCTGTGGGCGAACAGGGTACTGATATCGCCAAGATGGCTGTGCTGGCTGCCGGTTGGGATGAATCCGTTCCTGGCGTACAGTTAAACCGTTTTTGTGCATCGGGACTTGAGGCGGTCAATAGTGCTGCGCAGAAGGTTGCATCCGGATGGGAAGATCTGGTTGTGGCGGGGGGCGTTGAGTCTATGTCACGGGTGCCTATGGGTTCAGATGGCGGCGTGATGATGGGCGACCCAGAGTTTGTCTGTAATAATAAAACGGTGCTTCAGGGTATCGGGGCAGATCTGATAGCAACGCTGGGAGGTTGGACACGGGAAGATGTTGACGCCTTTGCGCTGGAATCGCAAAAACGTGCTGCCTTTGCTCGGGATAATGGCTATTTCCGTTCGGTTGTGCCGGTTAAAGATCGTAATGGGTTGACCATTCTGGATCAAGATAATTTTATTAAGCCTGGCACGACGATGGAGGCCCTGGCCGGACTCAGAGCCTCCTTTGCACAACTGGGCGGAATGGGCGCAGATGATATGGCTCTGTCAAAATATCCTCATGTGTCTGCAATCAACCATGTGCATACGCCGGGTAACTCCTCGGGTATTGTTGATGGGGCCGCGGCAGTATTGATCGGCAGTGAGAAGGCAGGGAAAGACCTGGGGCTGACCCCGCAAGGTCGGGTGGTCGCTACAGCGGTCACATCAACTGACCCCGTCATTATGCTGGTTGGTCCGGGGCCTGCGGCTAAAAAATGTCTGGCCAAAGCAGGATTGACCACAGCTGATATTGACCTTTGGGAAATCAATGAAGCGTTTGCTTCAGTTGCGATGCGTTATATGAAAGATCTGGATATTCCACATGAAATTACCAATGTAAACGGTGGAGCTATCGCCATGGGGCATCCGCTGGGTGCAACGGGCGCAATGCTGGTGGGTACCATGTTGGATGAGTTGGAGCGTCGCGGCCTTAAGCGTGCCATGTTGTCTCTCTGTGTCGGGGGCGGCATGGGGATCTCAACCATTATCGAACGCCTTTAATCGAACCACTTATTTTCAGGTAAGAAACAATGACTGTATTCAATTATGAAAAAGACGCTAACGGTATCGTAACTGTAACCATGGATATGAGCGGTCCGGTTAATGCCATGAATACCGAGTATGATGCGGCCATGACCTCCACCGTAGACCGGCTGGAAAACGAATCCGGGCTGGCGGGTGTCATTATCGCTTCAGCAAAAAAGACATTCTTTGCCGGTGGTGATCTGCATGAAATGCTTAAGTGGCAAAAGGGTATGGAATCCCAAGCCTACGATTATGTCATGGATAATAAAGAGTTGCTGCGCAGGTTGGAAAATCTACCGGTACCGGTTGTGGCTGCTATCAATGGTGCCGCGCTGGGTGGTGGTTATGAGATCTGTTTGGCCTGTAATCACCGTATTGCCTGGGACAGCCGGGCAGTTATTTTGGGGCTGCCTGAGGTGACCCTGGGCCTGTTGCCCGGAGCGGGAGGTGTTGTTCGGCTGACCAACCTGCTGGGGTTACAAAAGGCGCTGCCCTTTTTGCTGGAGGGAAAAAAAGCTAGCTCCGCGCAGGCATTAAAGGTGGGTCTGGTTGATGAGCTGGTCAGCTCGGTCGAAGACCTGGTGCCAAGAGCTAAGGCCTGGATTCTTGAAAATGGAAAAAACGAGTCTGCATGCGTACAGCCGTGGAATGTGAAAGGTTATAAAATACCGGGGGGCCGTGCCAGCAGCCCCGCATTGGCTCAGCTGTTGATGATGGCACCCGTGCAGCTTATGCAAAAAACACGAGGTTTATTGCCAGCACCAGAGGCGATCCTTAATGTTGCAGTTGAGGCAACCCGGCTCGATTATGATGCGGCACTGCGAGTAGAAACACGCAGTTTCATCCCGCTGGTGACCGGTGACGTAGCTAAAAATATGATTAGCACCTTCTTCCAGATGAATGAGGTGAACGGTGGAAAAAGTCGCCCCAAGGGGGTCGCACCATCCACGGTTAAGAAGCTGGGGGTTATGGGTGCCGGGATGATGGGCCAGGGGATCGCCTACGTTTCAGCCCTGGCCGGTATTGAGGTTGTGTTAAAGGATGTTTCTCTGGAGTCCGCAGAAAAGGGTAGGGCCTACAGCGAGAAGTTGCTGGACAAGAGCGTAGCCAGAGGCAAGATAGATACAGCCAAAAAAGAGGCGGTTCTGGCGCTGATCAAACCCTCCGTTGATGAGTCTGACCTACAGGGTTGTGATCTGGTTATTGAGGCTGTTTTTGAAAAGCTCGAGTTGAAAAACAAGATTACTCAAACGAGTGAATCCTGTTTGACGGATCAGGGCATCTGGGGAACCAACACCTCAACCCTGCCCATTACCCGTTTAGCGCAAGCCAGCAGCAGGCCTGACAATTTTATTGGTATTCATTTTTTCTCCCCGGTCGACAAAATGCCACTGGTGGAGCTGATCTGCGGTGAAAAAACCAGCGATGAAACCCTGGCTAAGGCTTTTGATTTTACCCGTCAAATCCGCAAGACACCCATTGTGGTTAATGACGCTGTTGGTTTTTATACCTCGCGTACCATCTGTACAGGGATGCAGGAAGCCTCAGCGATGATCGCTGAGGGTATCCATCCTGTCAGAGTGGACAACCTTGGTAAGGCGCTGGGTTGGCCTGTGGGTCCACTGACGCTTCATGATGAAGTGAGTCAGAAGCTGATGCTGGACATTGTGAACACCCAGATAGAGATGGGCCTGCTTCGCCCTGAGGATGATTCGACCCCAGAGGGCACCGCTGTGATTAAAACGATGTTCCATGATCATCAGCGCGGTGGCCGTTATCATGGTGGTGGTTACTATGACTACAGTGAAGAGGGTAAAGTTATCTATCCGAAGTTGCTGGAGCTTTATTACAAGTCAAACTATGAGATTAGTGATCAAGATATCAAAGACCGGTTGCTGTTCAGGCCAGTGATCGAGACCCTTAAATGTCTTGAAGAGGGCGTACTCAGGTCTGTTTCTGACGGCAATATCGGTTCGCTTATGGGCATTGGTGCACCCACCTGGACCGGTGGCTATATTCAGTTTGTGAATACCTATGGGTTGGAGAAGTTTGCCAATCGTTGTGAAGAGTTGGCGGCAGCCTATGGTGAACGCTTCCGTGCGCCGACTATTGTGGCGGAGAAGATTAAGCAGGGTAAGACCTTTTGATAACTCCCTATTTATAAGATAAGCATAGTAGTCAGATAAATATTTTATCGACATGATTGTTGATACTAATTATCTGGTGCCTTTTGGATGATTTTAGGAGCTAAAAGAGATGATCCCAAGAACCCTGTTTGAAGCGGAACATGACCAGTTTCGTGATAGCGTTAGAAAATTTTTGGAAGCAGAAGCGGTACCCCACCATGCACAGTGGGAAAAAGAGAGTCAGATCGACCGGACGTTATGGAACAAGGCGGGAGCGATGGGTTTTTTAAGCCCGACGGTTCCAGAAGAGTACGGTGGCGTGGGCGTGGGCTTTGAATATAACGCTATCGTGATTGAAGAGATGTTCGGGCTGGGTTTGTCAGGTATCGGTTTCGGCTTGCATTCAGACATCGCAGTACCCTACATCGTGCATCACGGCTCGGACTATCTCAAGAAAAAATATCTTCCCGGATGTGTGACAGGTGAGATAGTGACAGCGATCGCCATGACAGAGCCGGGTACAGGTTCAGATCTGCAGGGCGTGCGGACAACGGCAGTGCTGGAAGATGACCATTATGTTATTAATGGTTCCAAAACCTTTATTACCAACGGGCAGCAGGCTGATCTGGTTATAGTGGTCTGCGTGACCGATCCCTCGGCTGGAGCAAAAGGGATTAGCCTGATTCTGATTGAAGCGGGTACTCCGGGTTTTGAGAAGGGTTCTAACCTGGAAAAATTGGGGATGAAAGCCCAGGACACCTCAGAGCTTTTTTTCCAGGATGTGCGTGTGCCAAAGGAAAATCTGCTGGGTAAAGAGGGTGCGGGTTTCATCTACCTGATGCAGGAGTTACCTCAGGAGCGCCTGAGCGTAGCGATTGGCGCTGTGGCCCTGTCTGAATCTATTTTAAGTCAAACGATAGATTATGTGAAAGAGCGCAAGGCCTTTGGGACGACAATTTCGACTTTTCAAAACACCCAGTTTAAACTTGCGGAGTTGGATACCGAACTCACCAGTTTAAGAGTCTTTATTGATCGCTGCCTGGAACTGCATATGCAGGGTAAGTTAGACACCATAACAGCTTCCAAGGCAAAATTATTGGCCACTGAGGTGGAGGGCCGAGTAGTGGATGAATGCTTGCAGTTACACGGTGGCTATGGCTATATGTGGGAATATCCAGTGGCTCGTGCCTACGCAGATTCCAGAGTTCACCGGATCTACGGTGGGACCAGCGAGATCATGAAGCTGATTATTGGCAGAGATCTTGTTGGCTGATCGTCTAGCAGGCAAATAGTGAATTTTTTACGGTACCGGGTCGGAATATCTGGCCCGGTATTTTTGATGATTGAGTGTTAACAACCAAAAGAGGATAGGATTAATGGATATAGCGGGTAAGGTAGCAATTGTAACCGGAGGAGCTTCTGGACTGGGTGAGGGGACGGTGCGCGCCTATGTGTCCAAGGGAGCAAAAGTAGCTATTTTTGATATGAATGAGCAGCGCGGTGCGCAACTGGTTGATGAACTGGGCGCTGATAATGTTGCATTCTTCAATGTTAATGTTGCTGATGAAGCGGGTGTTAGCGATGCCATTAATCAGGTAATGGATAAGTTTGGTGCCCTGCATATTTGCAATAATTTCGCAGGCATCGGCCCTGCTTGTAAAACCTTAAGCAAGAAGGGCCCACATCCGATGGACTCCTATCGGAATGTGATTGAAGTCAACCTGATCGGCACCTTTAACGTGTCACGTCTGGCGTCAGAACAGATGGCGAAGAATGAACCTTTCAATGAGCATGGTGGTCGAGGTGTGATCATTAATACAGCATCGATTGCCGCCTATGAGGGGCAGATCGGCCAGGTGGCTTACAGCGCAACTAAAGGTGGCGTGGTCGGTATGACCTTGCCAATGGCGCGTGATCTGGCGACTTATGGTATTCGTGTTAACACCATCGTACCAGGCCTGATACACACCCCACTGTTTGACACCCTGGATCCAAAAGTATACCAGGCTCTGGAAGCTGGTGTGGTCTATCCGCAGCGTTTGGGACGGCCGGAGGAGATTGCTCACCTGTCGGTGATGATGGTGGAAAATGAATATGTAAACGGCGAGTGTATTCGTCTGGATGGCGCGATTAGAATGCAGCCCCGCTAGCCAGTTATTTAGGGTGTATCATCAAGATATATTGAATATAGAGCGAGGCTTTGACCTGAGTCAAAAAATCGCTCGTTCAAAAATTGAGATGGTACACCCCAATAATATTGCGATACTGTGAAGAGACCTTTGCACGAAAGCCATTTTGCTCCCATGCGGCGTTAAAAATGTGCTCAATCGGTCATTTACAACTGTAAACTCCCTCTTTGCGCGCTTTTTTGCCTTGCCTGGAAGCAAAATCATCTCTCGTGCAAAGGTCTCTGTGAAGACAAAATAGTTTGAGATCTTTGCATCTCTTTTATGCCGCGTTAAAAAGATAGCTGACCGGTTATCTACCCCAGCAATCCCCCTTTTTATCCTGTTTTAAAATAGGACTGCCTCGTTAGCAAGGTTCCCGGTATAAATTACTGTCAGTAATGGCAGAAAGTGAGTATCCGCAATCAGGCTTAGTGAGTATAATCGCCGTTTTGTGTAAGGTTTTAGGGGTGATTAGTGGCTCAGTTAGTTGATAAGTTTGGGCGTGAAGTGACCTACCTGCGAATGTCGGTGACAGATCGTTGCGACTTTCGCTGTGTCTATTGCATGTCTGAAAATATGACATTTCTGCCGCGTGCCCAGGTGTTAACGCTTGAAGAGCTGGCTACAATAGGCCGTGCCTTTGTAGATCTTGGTGTTGAAAAAATACGTTTAACAGGTGGTGAACCGCTGACCCGTCACAATGTGATGCGGTTGGTCAATGAACTGGGGCATCTGGAAGCACTGGATGAGCTGACCCTGACGACCAACGGTGGACGTTTGGAGCAGATGGCCGCAGACTTGCAGCGAGCCGGGGTCCGGCGCATCAATGTCAGCCTGGATAGCCTGCAAGCTAATAAATTCCTGCAACTAACCCGTGTAGGTGATCTGAATAAAGTATTGCGCGGCATCGATGCAGCACAAGCGGCTGGGTTCGAAAGAATCAAGCTCATCGCGGTTATCTTAAAAAATCGTAACGATGATGAGGTGATGAGCCTGCTGGAGTTCGCTCTGGATCGAGGGTTGGATATCTCCTATATTGAAGAGATGCCTCTGGGTCAGATTGACGAGCATGACCGGGCCACAGCTTTTTGTTCCAGCCAGGAGTTGCGTGACACTATCTCGGAAAAATATTCGCTCCTGGAAACAACTGAGAAAACCGGCGGACCGAGTCGATACTGGCGTATTAATGGCTATCAATCCAGAGTGGGCTTTATCTCTCCGGAAAGTGAAAATTTTTGCGGTAGTTGTAACCGGGTACGCTTGACCGTAGAGGGTCGGTTGCTACTTTGTCTGGGTAATGAGCACTCGGTTGATCTGCGTCAGGTTATCCGGCGTTACCCGGGCGATGACCAGGCGTTGCGTGAAGCGATAGTGGCGGCGATGGAGATCAAGCCGGAGCGTCATTATTTTGATTCTGGTGATAAGCCACAAATTTTGCGTTTTATGAATACCACTGGCGGTTAG
>CAYYRK010000110.1:0-8198 GCA_964473915.1 uncultured Pseudomonadales bacterium | reverse complement strand
CCCAGGAGAGGACTTGAACCTCCACGCCCCAAAGAGCACTAGCACCTGAAGCTAGCGTGTCTACCAATTTCACCACCTGGGCACAGCGGCCAGAACTTTACTGGTGTCATGACTTATTGTCAATGGAAATTGCTAGGGTTGTGGTTTGTTAAGCGATACAATGCCTTTTTCTCCATTCCAGGTTAATTATGGCAGGTTCAAAAAAGAATATTCGCGATCCACACGCTCAGCGTGAAGCTGAAAACTATGAGCGCCCCATTCCCAGTCGTGAATTCATCCTTCAGCATCTGAAGGATCGCGGCGGCCCTGCCAGTTTGGCTGAGCTATGTCTTGAGTTATCTCTTGAGCTTGAAGATCAGCAGGAGGCGCTACGCAGACGAACCAATGCGATGCAGCGCGATGGCCAGCTGCTTAGAAACCGTCGCGGTGACCTTGGCCCCATTGACAGTATGGATCTACTTAAAGGAAGGGTCGAGGGTCATAAAGACGGCTATGGATTTTTTGTGCCCGATGACGGAGCGCCGGATCTGTTTATTACTCAGCGCCAGATGAGTAAGGTTTTTGATGGTGACCGGGTATTGGCAAGAATCGCTGAGTTCTCCCGTCGTGGCAAAAAGGAAGCGGTTATTCTGGAGGTGCTGGAGCGTGCGCACCAAACCTTAGTCGGTCGCTACTTTACAGAAAATGGTATCGGTTTTGTGGTGCCTGAAAATACCCGTATTAATCAGGATATTATGATCGGGGAGGAGAATGGCTTGAACCCCGACGATGGCCAGATGGTGATCGCTGAAATTCTGGTCTATCCCAGTGGCCGTTCCAACGCCGTGGGCCGGGTGATGGAAGTGTTGGGGGAGCATCTGGCACCGGGCATGGAGATCGATGTGGCGCTACGGGCGCACAATATTCCATTCCACTGGCCGCAGGAACTTGTTGATCACCTTGAGTCTATTCCACGTAACATCAATCAACGCGAACTGAATAAGCGCATCGATCTGCGACAGCTGCCCTTTGTCACCATTGATGGCGAAGATGCCAGGGATTTTGATGATGCGGTCTTTTGTGCGCCAGAGGGTAAGTCGGGGTGGAAGTTGTATGTGGCAATTGCCGATGTTTCCCACTATGTCAAGGTGGGCTCGCCACTTGATCAGGAGGCCCAGCAGCGAGGCAACTCGGTTTATTTTCCCGAGCAGGTTGTGCCGATGCTGCCTGAGCTGCTGTCTAATGAGCTTTGCTCACTGAACCCGCATGTTGATCGGTTGGTAATGGTCTGTGAAATGACGATTAGCTCCACGGGAGAGATCACCGGTTACTGCTTTCAGGAGGGGATCATTCGCTCCCATGCGCGCCTGACTTATACGGCTGTGAGCGAGATGCTGGAGCATGAAAACTCAATCAGCGGGATGCAATTGAGGGCTCAGCATGCTGAGCTGCTGCCGCATCTGGAGCAGCTTTTTAGCTTATATAAGAAGCTGTTGCGGGCCAGGGAGGCGCGAGGGGCTATCGATTTTGATTCAATCGAGACCCGTATTGTTTTCAGGGAAGATCGTAAAATTGAGAAAATCGTACCGGTCAGCAGAAATCAGGCGCATCGTTTGATAGAGGAGTGCATGTTGTGCGCAAATGTTGCCGCAGCTGATTTTCTGTTACAGCATAAGTTAGAGGGCTTGTATCGAATTCATGAAACGCCACCAGCAGAGAAACTGGCCAAGTTGCGTGAGTTTTTGGGGGAGCTAGGACTAAGCCTTGGGGGGGCGGACAAACCCTCTGGGCACGATTATCAACGTTTATCCCAGAGCATAGTCGAGCGCCCCGATGCGCATCTGATTCAAACCGTGATGCTAAGGTCGATGCAGCAAGCGCTTTACAGTGCTGAAAACAAAGGGCATTTCGGGTTGTCATACCCGGCCTATACCCATTTCACCTCACCCATTCGGCGTTACCCCGACCTGCTGGTACACCGGGCGCTGCGCGCAGTGATCAGGAGCAGAAGACAGTCCGATTTTGTGAAGCGTACTGATAAGCAGGGTGTGATGACGCGTAAGCAGATCTACCCCTATCAGCTAGCAGATTTGGTTCAGATGGGTGAGCAGTGTTCTCTGACCGAGCGGCGTGCCGATGATGCGGTGCGCGATGTGGTGGGCTGGCTCAAGTGTGAATTCATGCAGGATCGTGTCGGCGAAACCTTTGTCGGTGTCATATCAGGCGTGACCGCATTCGGTCTGTTTATCGAGCTCAATGATATCTATGTGGAGGGCCTGGTGCATGTCAGCGCGCTGAAAAATGACTACTATCATTTTGATGCCAATAAACATCGATTGGTGGGAGAGCGCACTCATGCTAGCTACCGGTTGGGGGATGAGCTAACAGTAAAAATCATGCGGGTTGACCTTGATGCGCGTAAAATTGATTTTGAATTGGTAGACGCTAGCTCTTCAGCTCCGCGCAAAGTGCGCACCGGGCCAGGGAAGCGAAAAGAAAAGACGAAAAAAACCAGAGGGCGAACCAAAACATCGGGTAAGTCCGCAAGGAAAAAACGCCAATGAGCGCAGAAAGATACCTTTATGGCATGCATGCGGTGCGCTCGTTGCTGCACAGCAACCCAGGCAGTATTATCCGTATCCTGGTGCAGAAAGACCGCTTTAATGCTCGGGTAAAAGATCTGTTGCAGCAGGCCGAGAAGTTACAGGTGGCGGTGGAGCAGGTCGAGCGTGACCGGCTTGAGAAGCTAGCCCCGGGTGCGCATCAGGGGGTCGTTGCAGTCGCTCATGCCCGCACAGATTATGTTGAGGACGATCTTTATCGGTTGCTGGATTATATCGACAAACCACCGTTGTTGCTGGTGCTTGATGGTGTGACTGATCCGCATAATCTGGGCGCTTGTCTGCGTAGTGCAGATGCGGCAGGGGTGAGTGCGGTTATTGTACCAAAGGATAATTCGGCACCGATAACAGCAGTTGTGAGTAAGGTCTCCTCCGGCGCGGTTGAAACAGTACCTTTAGTGCGAGTAACTAATTTGGCAAGAACCCTCAAGAAGCTGCAGCAGCGTGGGCTTTGGGTCACCGGCCTGGATGGAGAGTCTAGCCACACAATTTATGATGTGGATTTGAGCGGTGGCAGAGTGTTGGTGATGGGTTCGGAGGGGCGGGGTATGCGCCGCTTAACCCGTGAGCACTGTGATGAACTGGCCGCCATCCCTATGCAGGGCTATGTGAGCAGTCTTAACGTGTCGGTGGCAGCAGGAATCTGCCTCTTTGAGGCGGTGCGCCAGCGTAAATCTTCTGAGGGTTAGCAATTTACCCTCAACATTTAAGCCCCAGGGGTTGCATCTGATCGGCGGTTTCAATAAAATGCTGCGTTCGAAAACATACCCGTAAACTCCTTGCCTCACTGCCAATAAATGCCAGTAGGAGGCTACTAACCCGTAGGGAGATCTAATGAGACACTACGAAGTGGTTTTTCTTGTGCATCCTGATCAAAGTGATCAGGTGCCAGCCATGATTGAACGCTATACCTCTATTATTACAGAAGATAGCGGTCAAGTTCACCGCATGGAAGATTGGGGTCGGCGCCAGCTGGCTTACCCAATCAACAAAATTCACAAGGCACATTATGTGCTGATGAATATCGAATGTAGCAATGAAGTGTTAAATGAGCTGAGCTACCTGTTTAAGTATAATGATGCGGTTATTCGTAATCTGATTACCAAATGCAAAGAAGCCATCACCACAATCTCACCCATTAAAGCCTCTGAACAGCGCGATGATCGCCCGAATCGTCGGCCTTCACGCCCAACGGATACCAAAGAATCTGATTCCAAGGTTGAAGCCAGTGCAGAGCAGCCTAAAAAGGAAGAGCCCGCAGAAGAAAAAACTGTGACGCAAACACCTGAGGCAGAAGCTACTGCGAAAGATACAGAGAACAAAGGCTGATTTAATCCACCGGAACCATTAACGGGGCCAGTACTTGAACCCGTGACCGGAAAAGAATTGTAGGAGAAGACAGATGGCACGTTATTTCAGACGGCGTAAATATTGCCGTTTTACCGCAGAAGGCATTACAGATATTGATTATAAGGATATTGAAACTCTTAAGGGCTCAATAACTGAAACAGGAAAAATTGTGCCCAGCCGAATTACTGGCACTAAGGCGCGCTACCAGCGACAGTTAGCTACAGCGATTAAGCGAGCACGCTACCTGGCGCTACTAGCTTATACCGATTCTCACAACTAACCTGTTGAGTTGCCGTGCGCGCTCTTGCTGAGTACGCCATGCGCGGTCGTTTCCAGGCGGTAGCCGTGGCCACAATCTGTGCTGCGGTTCCCATGTTCTTCTGGATAAGCGCTGCAATTGTTGCCCTGGTTACCCTGCGCAAAGGCGTTACAGAGGGTATGGCTCTTTTGCTGTGGGCAAGCTTGCCTGCTTTGGCCTGGCTAGTGATGGGCAGTGACCCAACGCCCACCATTGTTATAGTGGGTTGCGCTGGTTTGGCGGTGGTATTAAGAGCTACTGCGTCCTGGGCAATGACACTGCTGGCCGGTGTTGCGCTGGGCTGGTTGGCCAGCTGGCTAGTACCACTGTTGTTGCCAGAGCTGCTGGCTGAAATTATTCAGGCAAGCCAGCTGATGCTCGACAAGATGGCAGCAGAGCTTGCGCAACAATCTGGAGAGCAGTTGGCGCTCTGGCTCAAAGCTATTTTTACGGGCGTGCTGGGCTGTATGCATTTAATGGCCATGCTAGGTTGTCTGGTTGTCGGCCGCTGGTGGCAGGCTACGCTCTATAACCCGGGTGGATTCCGTGAGGAGTTTCACGGCATCATTTTGCCACGGGGCATGGCGCTGATAATGATGCTATCTATCCTGTTTGGTGGCGCGTTGAGCCCTGCTTTTCTGGAGTGGGTGCCGAGTTTGACCGTGCCTTTTTTTGTTGCAGGGTTGGCATTGGTGCATGGCATTATTGGAATTAAAAAGCTCAGCGGCCAGTGGCTAATTGGGTTTTACACAATGTTTTTCTTTATGGGGCCATACCTTTACATGCTTCTGATTGTAGCGGCCCTCCTTGATAGCATGCTGAATTTGCGTCAGCGCATATCTGGGCAAGTAAACGAGTAATTAACCAGGGGCTGTTCAGCAGCAGTCCGGTAATCAAGAATTGAATGGAGCTGAAGATGCAAATTATACTGTTAGAAAAAATGGGCAAATTGGGTAACCTGGGTGACAAGGTCAATGTCAAAGCTGGGTATGGTAGAAACTATCTGATCCCTTATGGTAAGGCCGTGTCTGCCACAGCCGCTAATCTGGCTGATTTCGAAGCCCGTCGAGCGGAACTGGAAAAAGCAGCCGCTGAGTCAAAAGCAGTTGCGGAAACACGTGCTTTGGCGCTGGAAGGCAGTGAGCTGGTCATTAAAGCCAAGTCTGGTGATGAGGGCAAACTCTTTGGCTCAATCGGAGCTAAGGATATTGCTCAAGCACTATCGACAGATGCCGTTGAAATTGTCAGAAGTGAAGTTCGTCTTCCTGAGGGTGCATTACGCCAGCTGGGTGAATATGAGATCAATATCCATCTACACAGCGAAGTGAACGTAACAGTTAAGGTCATGATCGAAGCTGAGGAATAATATCAGCATCGACTGACCAGCAAATAGGGTCAGCTCAATGATTGGAAAATACCAAAACACCCTGGGCAGAAGAGCGCAGGGTGTTTTTTTTGTCTATAATAGGCAACTCTCATGACTCAGACTGCCAAAATTGATCAGCAAATAAACGCTCTAAAGGTTCCTCCCCACTCCATTGAGGCGGAACAATCGGTGCTGGGTGGTTTGATGCTGGACAATCAGACCTGGGATGTCGTTGCTGATACGCTGGTTGATCAGGATTTTTACCGCCATGATCATCAGCTTCTGTTCCGGGCGATGCAAAAGCTGATGCAATCAAGTCAGCCCCTGGATGTGATCACCCTGTCTGAATCTCTTGCCGAGGTTAATAACCTTGAGGCTGTCGGTGGGTTGGGCTATCTGGGTGATCTGGTCAGAAATACACCGAGTGCCTCTAATATCGGCGCCTATGCAGAGATCGTTCGGGAGCGATCTGTACTCCGGCAATTGATCGGGGTGGCCCGTGAAATATCAGATAATGCCTTTGATACCGGTGGCCGCAGCAGTAGTGAAGTATTGGATGATTCTGAGCGCAGAGTTTTTGAAATTGCCGAGTCCCGGCCCAATTCGGTGGGCCCAGGACCCATCAACCCGATACTCACCAGGGCGATTGAGCGCATTGATGAACTGTATCATTCCGATAGTGCTATCACCGGGCTAAGCAGCGGGTTTTCCGATCTTGACAAGATGACAGCGGGTTTGCAGCCCTCAGACCTGATTATTGTTGCAGGCAGGCCATCTATGGGTAAAACCACCTTTGCCATGAATGTTGTCGAACATGCGGTAATCTCAGGAGAGAAACCGGTGATAGTGTTCAGCATGGAGATGCCTGGTGAGTCGCTTATCATGCGGATGCTCTCTTCGTTGGGGCGTATTGATCAGACTAAAATCCGTACCGGCCAGCTTGATGATGATGATTGGCCGCGGCTTACCTCCGCAGTTAGTCTGCTTAAAGACAAACCTCTGTTTATTGACGACTCCCCCTCAATGTCGCCCAATGAGGTGCGGTCCAGGGCACGAAGGATAGCCAGAGAGCATGGCCAGCTGGGGTTGATCATGATCGATTACCTGCAATTAATGCAGGTAAAAGAGAAATCGGAAAACCGTGTGGGGGAGATCTCTGAAATCTCACGTTCTCTTAAAGCACTGGCAAAGGAACTCAACGTACCGGTGATGGCCCTTTCCCAGCTTAACCGGAGCCTGGAACAACGCCCTAACAAAAGGCCGATAATGTCAGATCTGCGTGAATCTGGTTCGATTGAGCAGGATGCCGATGTGATCGCCTTTATCTACCGTGATGAGGTCTATAACGATGACAGCCCAGATAAAGGTGTAGCGGAAATAATTATCAGCAAGCAACGAAATGGCCCTATCGGAATGCGCAAGCTTGCTTTTATTGGCAAGTTTACTAAATTTGAGGACCTGGCTTACGGTTATGAGGATTCTGAGTGACCCGCTCCACTCTGGCCCATATCAACCTTGATGCACTTGTTCACAACCTTCATATAGTCAAATCATACGCGCCCCAATCTGCAATCATGGCCGTTGTTAAAGCAGATGGTTATGGCCATGGTGCGGTACCTGTTGCCCATGCCCTGACAGAGGCCGACGCCTTTGCCGTGGCATTTCTCGATGAAGCCATTGAGTTGCGTGAAACGGGCATCACAAAACCGATCGTGTTGCTCGAAGGGCTGTTTAAAACTGATGAGCTGGCATTGGCCTGTCGATATGGGCTGGAGCTGGTGGTGCATAGACCCGATCAGGTCAGGATGCTAGAGGCCTATCGAGGAAAGAATGAGTGGGTTATCTGGTTAAAACTGGATACAGGTATGCACAGAATTGGCGTTTCAGCGGGAGATTTTATGCCGCTGTATCGGCGCCTTCAGGCTGTTGATCAGGTCACGCAGATCAGGCTCATGAGCCACCTGGCTTGTGCTGACCAAACTTCAAAGAATACAACTGACAATCAGTGCACCGTTTTTGAACAGGTAACAAAGGGGGTTGCAGCGCCAGTCAGCCTGGCAAATTCTGCTGCCTTGATAGCCTGGCCGCAAACACGTCGAGATTGGGTCAGGCCCGGTTTGATGCTTTATGGCGCATCACCCTTTGGAGAATCAAAGAAACACTGTTCAAACCTCAGGCCGGTGATGACGATGACGTCGGAATTGATTGCTATTCAAGAGGTTGAAGAGGGAGATGCTGTGGGTTACGGGGGCTGCTGGGTGGCCAGGCAGAAAACCCTGATTGGGGTTGTCGCCATGGGCTATGCTGATGGCTACCCCAGGGCGCTGCCGTCAGGAACACCCGCACTGATCAGAGGGCTAAGGGTCGAACTGGTGGGCCGGGTGTCCATGGATATGATTACCCTGGATCTGAGCAACTGCCCAGAGGCCAGCCTGGGTGATGAAGTAGTACTGTGGGGTCAGGGGTTGCCGGTTGAAGAGATCGCTTCGCGTGCGGGTACGCTTTCCTATGAAATATTGACCGGCGTATCACAGCGAGTGCCTCGAAAATACAGTTGAGCAATCCTTTAGCCCAGATGCAACTA
>CAYYRK010000109.1:0-8222 GCA_964473915.1 uncultured Pseudomonadales bacterium | reverse complement strand
CGTTCTGAAAGTCGTTCTAACCAGGCCTGTAAGTTATCCAGCCCCTCAACACTGACCCCGGACCAATCATGGATTTTCACCCATGGCCAATGAGCAATATCCGCGATTGAATGTTCGTCACACAAGTATTTTCGCCCCTCAAGCTGTTTGTCGAGCACCTCAAACAAACGTCTGGACTCATGCTGATACCGTGAAATCGCACTGGGAATTTTTTCATCGAAATAGCGATAAAAAACGTTCGCCTGCCCCATCATAGGACCAACTCCCCCCATTTGAAACATAAGCCACTGCATCACCTGGCTTCTCTCTTTTTCACTTTTCGGCAGCAATTGACCGGTTTTTTCTGCTAAATAAATAAGTATTGCACCAGACTCAAAAACGGCAAAATCACCGTTTGCTCTATCAACAATAGTTGGGATGCGCCCGTTCGGATTCAGCCGCATATAATCCGCTGCCTTCTGTCCTCCATCACGCAGGTTAATATGGATTAACTGGTAAGGTAGCTGTAGCTCTTCCAGTACGATAGAGATTTTATAACCGTTGGGCGTTGCTGCAGAATAAAGATCAATCATTTTGAGCACCTCTTTGATATCAGTTATACAGTGAGAAGTTCAGTACATTTACAGTTGCCTTACCCGCCGATTTGCGATAAAAAGGCACCTGTCTAATTTGTGTCCACCTTAAAAATATGCGCATCATACAAAAAAGATTCAGAAATAACCGTTGCAATTACAATGAAAAATAACACATCGGCTGAGGCGACACTTGAAAGTCTATATAAAATTTTCACTGTCCCTGAATCAGCAAGCTCCACACTAATCAAGCTTGATCGAGAATTATCCAGCAACCTGCAAGGGTTTCTACAGGATAGAATCGTTGCTGTGGAAAAGGATATCGCGGAGGTAGAAAAAGATTTTTCTGACTCCAAAATCCCTGAAAAACCCAGCTTCGTATCAGATCACACCGAAGTGCTGCTGGACAAACTGCTAGCACACTCAGTTCACACTGCAGCACCGGGTTTTATAGGGCATATGACATCGGCACTACCCTATTTTATGTTGCCGCTATCAAAAATTATGATCGCGCTCAACCAGAACCTGGTCAAAATAGAGACATCCAAAGCTTTTACCCCCCTTGAACGCCAGGTATTGGGGATGATGCATCGATTGATCTACCAAAAAACAGATGCTTATTATGAGCAGTGGATGCATCAAAGTAACCGGTTTCTCGGCATATTTTGCTCCGGTGGCACCGTCGCCAACATCAGCGCTCTGTGGGTAGCACGCAATAACGCATTCCCCGCAGAAGAGGGTTTTCCCGGCATCCAGCAAGCGGGGCTCGCGGCAAGTTTAGCCCATTATGGCTACAAGGGTGCGGCCATCTTAGTATCTGAGCTGGGGCATTATTCTTTCCGCAAATCTGCCGACCTGCTGGGCCTTGGATTGCAAAATCTGATCGCCATCCCCTCTGACAGCCAGTTTAAAATGGATCTAACGGCCCTAAAATCTGCCTGTGCCGAGTTGCGCCAACGGGGTATAAAACCCCTTGTCATCGTCGGGATTGCAGGCAGCACAGAGACAGGCAGCATTGACCCGTTACATGCGATTGCAGATATCGCCGCAGAGCAGGACTGCCATTTCCATGTGGATGCTGCCTGGGGAGGGCCCACCCTGTTTTCAACAGAGCATGCAGCCCTGCTCAAAGGGATAGAAAGAGCGGATTCTGTGACGATTGATGCACACAAACAGATGTACACACCGATGGGTGCTGGTATGGTGCTGTTTCGTAACCCCACCCTGCCCGCAGCCATTGAACACCATGCAGAATATGTAATCCGCAAGGGTTCGAAGGACCTTGGCGCAGTAGCACTTGAAGGGTCACGCTCAGGAATGGCGCTGCTGGTTCATGCCGGCCTGCATATTATGGCCCGCACCGGCTATGAATTGCTGATCAACCAGGGCATCACCAAGGCACAGGCCTTCGCTTCCATGATTGAAGCACACGAAGATTTCGAGCTGATTTCAGAGCCTCAACTCAATATCCTGACCTATAGGTTTGTTCCTCGCACAATTCAGGATAAATTAAACAATGCCTCCCCTCAGGACGCGGCGCAGATCAATTCGGTGATTAACGAACTCACCATATCGATACAGAAAACACAACGCGAACGGGGCAAGACCTTTGTTTCAAGAACGCGAATCAAGTCAACAATTTATGACCGCCATCTTATTGTGGTTTTTCGGGCGATTCTGGCCAACCCATTAACCACAGAGGACACCCTGCACGAGGTGCTTCAAGAACAGCTGTCGATCGCCTCCGAACCCTCTGCACTGGAATTGCTCTCAGACCTGTAGACCCCGGCAATAGTACCCAGCAGTTCATTTCAAGCCAATAATATTCAGGCTAGCACTGGGGTCATTATTGGGCTTGCACTTCCTTGTAAATTCTAAGCTGGGTGTTAAACCCCTGAACAATAACTTTTACTTTTTCTACCACACTGTTATACAGGATTACATTGGCTTTTTTCTGCTCCTCTGTCAGAGCTTGGGTTGTATTTTCATCTTCATCGTCCAGGCAGGTCAGAAACAGTTCAATATCAGCAAGGTACTGTTTAACTGCCTGCTGAGCAGCCATCATTTCCTGGCTCGGGGCCTGACTACCATCTGGCAGCTCAACCGGTGCGGGCTCCATACACCCTGCGAATAGATTAGCCGATATCATGCCAACAAATACAAGTACCCAGAGTGCTAGTAATCTTTTCATATCTCTATTATTCTCAACCCCATTGAGCAGACTCCAGTTTGGAAACCACCGATTTTACGTGATCTAATATCCGCAGCCGTTCCATCTCTGTGCAGAGAGCGAATCTTACCACTAGGTTTTGCGCAATCACATCCCTATAATAGCAACCTTGCTAATCTCAGGTTTCTGATGCAAAAACCAGGTGGCAACCCACACAACCCGAGAGATTCCCGATCAACCGATCACAACCATCAAAAAATACAGGACATGAAACCATCTTGAACAGTAACCAGCTATTAGGTAACGTTGGCGCTTTTTGGGGCATAGCCGGTGTCTCAGCCATTCTCAGCGGTGCCATCTACCGTTTATCTATGATCACTATAGATGGCTTGAGCCAACCATTGAGCTGGTATCACTGGCTATCAACTCTGGCCTGTGTGCTATTTATGGCCTACTCGGAAGGTTACAAGGGCTTTCAGCTCCAATTTTCACCTCGGGTTGCGGCAAGAAGCCTGTATTTACGAGATCACCCTACCCCACTCTATGTGCTGCTGGCACCGCTATTCTGCATGGGCTATTTTCATACCACTCGTAAACGACAGATCACCAGCATTGTTATTACACTGTTAATAATCTGCATAGTTCAACTTGCCCATATGCTGATACAACCCTGGCGGGGGATTCTCGATCTTGGGGTAGTGGTCGGTTTAACCTGGGGGCTGGTTTCGCTGCTGGCCTTTGCTATCGCGGCCCTGACACGGCCCGGCTTTTCCTACTCTCCAGAATTACCGGAATCCTAAACGCTACCTCGTTTGTACGCTGACTGAGGGTATATTTCCGTGCATCCGCATTTGATCATACCAGGGGTTTGATATTAGAGACGTGCAGTCAGGTTAAGAAACCCTTAGAGATTATTAACCGGTGGCACGGATCTACCCACTGTAGACTGCAGTTGGTTCACCCTGTTCTGCAACTGGGTAATGCTATTAACCATTTGGCTACGCGCCGCATCGATGGCTTCAACCGCCTCGGTGTTGGCCTTGACGCGCTGCGATAAATTGCCAGGCATGGCTTTAAGCATTCGCTGTAGTTTTTCCAGTTCACCACGAACCATGAGCAACTGATCTGAATGGTCTTCAATGCTGGCGTGAAGGGTTATATTTTCCGCTGCAACCTGACTATTTAATCGACTCAACCCCTTATCCATTACGCCCTGGCGCTTATCCATTACACTGTGCAGGCCAACTATCTTTTTGCTATCAGCAGCAGCCTGGCCAACCTCTTTTTTGAGCCGTGTCAGGTTGGATTGATTGGTAGCAATCGCTGCCTTGTTGCGTTTATTGGAAACATCCCAGAGTTTACGAATTTCAGAGTCAAAGAATTTGAATTTTTTTGTAGTCTCATCACCTATCTCGGCAAAAGATGAGCCGGTTTGGTTCATCTCATGACCCAATAGATCAAACTGTTGATTTACCTGTGCAACAAAAGCGTCATTTTTGATTAATTTTTGTTGCATAAGATAGAGCTGCCAACCCAGCACAGAACAGGCTGCCAGCAATATTACGATAAAGAAAACTGTAAAAAAACGCCCCCCCCTGGATGGTTTTCTCACTAACTGAGCTGATAATTCAGAATGAGTAGCTGAACGGCCCGAGCCATCCGCTGTTTCTTTGTTTTTGCCTGATTGGCGACGATAATGGGCCGCATCATCGGACTCTGCCGTCAACCCAGAAATAAAATCTATCTGCTCATCTTCACGCTTTGCCATCATATTTATTAACGTCTACCGTTACCTTTCATCACAGGCCCCGTAAAGCGCAGCCAAAAAATTCATAAATCCAGTGAAAGTACCAGCGCATCTTCACGCTGTGCCCCCGCAGGATAATACCCTTTTCTGCGCGCTACTTCACTAAAGCCTTCAGCATAATAGAGCCTACGTGCGGCTTTATTGGAGGCTCTCACCTCAAGAAAAATAACATAGGCTTCAAGTGCCCTGGCTCTATCCAGCATATGTTGCAACAACTGTTTTCCCAAACCACGGCGCTGATAGTCAGCACTGATACTGATATTCAGTAGATGTGATTCACCCACCGCAGCGGATATTAAGCTGTACCCGGCAAGTTGCCCCTTCACCAGCAACACCCAGCCATCATAACCGGAGTGGATGCAATCGGTCATGATCTGTCTCGACCAGGGGTGATCATAGATAGAGTGCTCAATCACCAAAACCCGGTCAAGGTCAGCCAACTCCATCGGCCTGTACTCAATCACATTCTGCACTGAGATTTTAGCCTCGCTCTCTATCAGCCATTAACCAGCGGCAAAGAGGTTGCAGGTCACTCCATACCTGAGCTTTAAGCTTCGGTTCATCCAGCATCTGGGCCAGAGCCAGGGTCGTAATCGCGCCTCGCTTGCCAAAACTCACCAACTCCCCACAACCACCCATAAAGTCCGACGGGGCAGTTTTCAATAATCTGTAGGGCCCTTCACCCAGCAGCAGTACAAATTTTCCAGGTTGTTTTAGCTGCAAAGATTGCAGCAAAGTTTCAAAGCTGGATTGTGAGTCAACAGATTGCTGCGCTGGCCAATCCAGCCTCTCAACAGATACCTTTTGATTTATATCTACGCCAAGCGCATGCAATAGCTCGCCCAACAACCTTAGAGAGGGCGCTGACAACTGTGTTTCGCCCTCCTCTAACTGAGCGATGACAAGGCATTGTCCCGTATAAAAAACCGTCGCCATATTAATGCAGACAGGTTGTTTTTCAGGCGTAGGACAGCCGTCCCCATCCAGCTGTTGATGGATCTTTAATTCGGTATCTGCTAGTAAATTACTATCGATTGCAGCTCGGTGTTGTGTTTTCAATGCTATCGATTCAGCAGTACAATCCGGAGAATTTCCCGCAGCAATTGTATCAGCACAGACGCTTTTTGCTCCGGGCAATTCAACTCTAGGTACCCATAGTTGGATACCCAGAGCCTTCAGATACTGCCTACGCAACCCTTGATCTAACATCTCTCGATATAACGATACTTATTCATTTCTCGTAGCAATCACAACTAAGGGTTTTAGGTTAAACGCCCACGGCCATCTGTGGGTGGGTTTTGCTGGCATCCGACAGTATCAGGTTAAGGGCATTCATATAAGCCTTGGCTGAAGCGATGATAATATCTGTATCTGCGCCGTTGCCGTTAACGATCCTGCCGCCTTTTTCAAGACGTACCGTCACCTCTCCCAACGAATCAGTACCACTGGTTATAGCATTAACCGAATAAAGCTGTAGTGTAGTACCACTTGCCACAATCTTTTCTATCGCCTTGAAGCACGCATCTACCGGCCCATCCCCCTCGGCACTGGTTTCCGTTGCCTGACCATCAACAACAATACGAAGCTGCGCTACAGGAGTTCCTCCGGTTTTTGAAGTCACCTCAAGAGATTCAAGCTGATAACGCTCGGCAGATTCACTTTCCTGAACCACTTTAACCAGTGCCTGCAAATCTTCATCAAAAATTTCGCGTTTTTTGTCTGCCAGCTCCTTAAAGCGTACAAATACCTCATTCAGATCTTCTCGAGAGTCAAACTGTATACCCAGCTCTTCATAACGCGCCCTAACCGCAGCTCGGCCAGAAAGTTTGCCCAGCACTAATTTATTGGTATGCCAACCAACATCCTGAGCTTTCATTATTTCATAGGTTTCACGATATTTTATGACCCCGTCCTGATGAATACCTGACTCATGGGCAAAGGCATTGGCACCCACAATAGCTTTATTGGGCTGCACTGGAAAACCAGTAATGCTGGCAACCAAACGAGAGGTGGGGACTATTAGCGTAGGGTCGATACGCGTCTCAACCGGATAGATATCAGCGCGGGTTCTAACCGCCATAATAATCTCCTCAAGCGCAGCATTTCCGGCCCTTTCCCCCAAACCGTTAATTGCACACTCCACCTGTCGAGCACCCTGTAGAACGCCGGCCAATGAGTTAGCCACCGCCATCCCCAGATCATTATGACAATGCACAGAAAAAATCGCTTTATCGGAATTGGGTACCGTCTGGATAAGACGGCCAATGGTGTCGCCATACTCTCCAGGCACACCATAACCGGTGGTATCAGGTACATTAATAGTCGTGGCACCGGCGTTGATTGTCGCCTCAACCACACGACACATAAAATCAAATTCTGAACGGCTGGCATCCTCCAGAGAAAACTCAACATCATCTGTATATTGCCGTGCTTTCTTGACCGACCTGACAGCCTGTTCCAAAACCTGCTCCGGCGATGCTTTCAGCTTATAGGTCATATGGATCGGCGAGGTAGCGATAAAGGTATGAATTCGTGAAGATCGTGCTGGCCGCAACGCCTCTGCCGCCCGTTCAATATCAGCTTCATCAGCCCTGGCCAGGCTACAGATGGTGCTCTCTTTAACCGCTTCGGCAATAGCCTTTACGGCCTTAAAATCACCCACACTGGAGGTGGCAAAACCCGCTTCAATAATATCGACGCGCATTTTTTCCAGCATCTTGGCAATACGCAACTTTTCGCTCTGGGTCATGGCCGCGCCAGGACTTTGCTCACCGTCTCTCAATGTGGTATCAAATATAATCAAATGTTCTTTGGTCATTTCAGACTCCGACTCTTTGACCGCTAGCATTCGCTTGTGTCCAGACACAAAGAAACCAATACCAACGGGTTATCAAATAAAAAATCAACGAAACAAATTTTTGAACTAGAAGGTAGACTGCCCTAAGGCAGCAGACGGTGTAGCAGACGAGCAGACAGTGGATATGACACACAGTCGCGCTGCCCTGGTTGGGCATTGATGCAGCTGTAGATTATTGCGTAAGTCATGTTCGGTTCTTTAATCCTGCCTGTCGGTGGACTAACTATATCTCCAATGATGCTTCTTTGCCAACCGCTTTCTTTATAAAAAAACGCAGATTCAAGTTTTTTATAAAGAAAGCGGCATCAAATCTGGCATTCCAATATTGTAGATCCAGGGAACCGTTACACGAAGGGGTTATCGTACTCACCACCCAGTATGCGGGGTATAGTCATTACTAGCCCCGCATAGAGGCCTTTAGCACCTTATTATTGGCGTTAACAGCACCCAGACTCTAACACTCTATTCAGACGAGCTATTCCTGATCCCTTGCAACGATTCATCCTTTAACTCCTTGGCTTTTTTTGAGACTGCCTGTCCCATCTCTTTGGCAGAATCGAGCGTATTTCCTGCCACCTCGGCAGCATCATCGGCCATCTCTTTGGCAGCATCAATAGTATCTGCAGACATCTCACCCACAGTATCGGCTGTTTGAGCGGCCATTTTCCCAGCACTTTTTAAGGCTTCGGTACCCGCATCTTTCATCTCACCCATCGTGTTGCTCGCCGGGGCGGTGCTGCGTTTTTCCTCAGGATCAACACCACAACCTGTCAGAGAACCGACAACCCACGCAAGCGCTGTGAGGCCAAGAATTGT
>CAYYRK010000108.1:0-8467 GCA_964473915.1 uncultured Pseudomonadales bacterium | reverse complement strand
GCTTTACCCGTCAACCGAGGGGCAATAGTTTGCACGATGCCATAGCCTATAATCCAGATTGCCAAAAAACTACCGACGGACCAATGATCCCAGCCGAAGGTCGCTGATAGGTAAACGGGCAGAGCGACGACAAACCAAACATCCCTTGCCCCAAACAGAAATAGCCGGGCCGCAGAGAGGTGGTTAATAGCTTTACTCTTTGAGAAGATTTCGCTGAACTTCGGCTTGCTTTTTGCCTTGCCCAAGTCTTTCTTTAAGCTAACCAAGCTTATCAGCCAAACCAGCGTTAATGCGATAGCCATTGTTATGACGGCCCCTTGGAATCCTACTATCGTCAACAGAACGCCACCCAGAAAAAAGCCAGCACCCTTCAATGCGTTCTTGGAACCCGTCAGAATAGCAACCCACTGGTAGAGTGCACTCTGTGCATCACTGGGGACTAACAGCTTTATTAAGCTTTTAGCACTCATTTTATTCAGATCTTTTGCAATACCGGAAATGGCTTGCGCACCCATAACCCACGGCACGGTTAGCATCGTACTGGGAACCAAGAGCATACCTAGAGCGATGACTTGAAGACCCAGCCCAATATTCATGGTGCGATTGAGCCCTATGTGTGCCCCCAGCCAGCCGCCTATCAGATTGGTGATCACACCAAAAACCTCATAAAACAGAAATAGCAGGGCGATCTGCAGTGGGCTGTAACCCAACGAATAAAAGTGCAATACAACCAACATCCGCAAGGCACCGTCCGTTAAAGTGAATGCCCAATAGTTGCCGGTAACCAACAGATATTGCCTGACTTTTGGAGATAATACCGAGATGCAATTCATAAGTTTTTCGCTACGGCTGATCGGATTGTCCAACCATGCGCATGAGTTCTGCCGTGCGATTAGCGTAACCCCATTCATTGTCATACCAAGCATAGAGTTTTACCTGAGTGCCATTGACGACCATGGTGGATAGGGCGTCAATGATACTGGAACGCGGGTCAGTCTTATAATCGATAGACACCAGAGGGCGTTCCTCAAAACCAAGAATATCTTTGAGTTCATTCTCTGCTGCCTGTTTGAGCAACTGGTTAACTTGCTCAACGGTGGTAGCACGTGCAACTTCAAATACACAATCCGTCAGCGAGGCATTGGCCAAGGGTACACGAACAGCATGGCCGTTTAGCTTGCCCTTTAATTCAGGGAAAATATGGGTAATGGCCGTCGCCGAGCCAGTGGTTGTAGGGATCAGGCTCATACCGCAGGCGCGTGCGCGGCGTAGATCTTTATGAGGGGCGTCGAGAATAACCTGAGTATTAGTGATGTTGTGAATGGTGGTCATGCTGCCGTGCACGATACCCAGTTTCTCGTGAATGACTTTCACTACGGGAGCCAGGCAATTCGTAGTGCAGGAGGCCGCTGTCACGATGGGATGGGTGGGTGGGTCGTATAGGTGCTGGTTTACACCCATGACAACATTCAAAACACCTTCTTCCTTGACTGGCGCGGTGACCACCACGCGCTTAACTCCTTGATCCAGATAAGTCTGTAACGCGGCTTTTGTTTTCATTTTTCCCGACGCTTCAATAACAACATCGCAGTCAGACCAGTTCGTTTCGGTAATGGTTTTATTTTGGGTGCAGCTGATGGTGCGCTCACCGATAACCATATTGTTGCCGATATGGTTTGCTTCGTGGTGCCACCGTCCATGTACCGAGTCGAAGGTGAGTAGGTGTGCGAGAGTTGCCGCATCCCCGACGGGATCATTAATGCGGATGAACTCGATACTCTCCCAATCGTAAGCTACTCGTAATGTCAAACGACCCATGCGGCCAAAGCCATTAATACCTACTTTGATAGTCATGCCTGCCTCAATAATATTTAAAAAACCAAAAGAAGAGTGATTGTACGATTAGTCTTCATTTAACCACGAAGTGATTTGCTCTCGATGTGGGATCGAGCCTGAATGAACCAAATTGTTATCGATAACCACTGCTGGTGTACTCATCACACCAAATGACATGATCGTTTGAGGATTTGTTTCTTTAGAGACAGAAACTGCAACGTTTAGCTCTTTTGCTATTAGCTCAATTATTTCTGTGGTTTTTTTACACTTGGTACAACCACTACCTAATACCATAATATTTTTCATGATGATTCCTCATAGAAGGGGTGTGAAAATATTGAAAATCCAACCAACAATTGTGAACGCAAACAGCAACATAACAAATACTGTTGCTAATAGGCGCCACTGCATAACTTGTTTTAGCAATATGAATTCAGGAAAACTGGCTGCAACCGTGCTCATACAAAATGCGAGAGTGGTTCCAATTGGCAATCCATTAGTGATGAGACTTTCCATTACAGGGATCACGCCGGTTGCATTGGAATACAGCGGTATACCTAGTAAAACTGCTACAGGAACCGACCACCATTGCTTGTCACCAAGATGTTGTTCAATCCAGCCGTCTGGAACAAAACCGTGTAAAGCTGCGCCTAGCCCCACACCAACAACCACCCACTTCCAAACACGACAAAATATTTCAATAGCTTCTGTTTTAGCAAACGCGTGCCTCTCGCGAGCGGTCATACGCTGCGAGCCATCCGCTGTTGGTTGTGTTATCTCCATGGCGTTGGATTGCCCATTTTTCAAAGCTTCCGCAGCAAAAGACTGCAACCAGCGTTCAGCTTTAATCGTATCCAAAAACAAACCACCCAGTATCCCGACACACATCCCGACAAAAACGTAAAGCACTGTAAATTTCCAGCCAAGCAGGCTCAGAAGAAGCAAAATGGCGACTTCATTAATAAGAGGAGATGTCAGCAAGAAAGACATGGTGATACCAACCGGTATGCCTGCAGAGGTAAATCCCAAGAACACGGGGATACTGGAGCAAGAGCAAAATGGCGTAATCGCACCAAACCCAGAGCCCATTAGATAACCTATACCACGATGTTTTTCGGCCAGGTAATTACGTACATTTTCTATATTGAGGGAGGCACGAAGCAGTGCAATTACGTAAATCATCACAATCAGTAATACAAATATTTTACTGACATCTTCAATGAAAAAATGTATCGCATTACCCAATTTTGTTTCTGATGACAAACCTAAAACGGTGTAGGTTAACCCGTTTGAAAAATCAGTAAATACTTGAAACATCACGCTTCTCCAAACCAATGCTTTGTTTTGTTGGTAAAGTAAACCAGTGAAAGCATGACTGGAACTTCAACCAAAACACCCATAACAGTGGCCAATGCTGCACCTGAGTGAAGGCCAAATAATGAAATAGCAACAGCGACAGCCAACTCAAAAAAGTTGGACGTGCCAATCAGGCAGGCAGGTGCGGCAATGCTGTAACTGAGCTTTAACTTGTAGGCAGCAAGATAAGCGATTCCAAAGATGCCGTAGGTTTGAAGTATTAGAGGAACGGCGATCAAGCCAATCGCTTGTGGCTGTTCAATAATCACTTCGGCTTGAAATCCAAATAGCAACACCACCGTAGAAAGCAGTCCCAATACTGACCAGGGTTTTATATGGTGCAGGAATTTCTGCAAACGCTGCCCATCGCCATTTGATTCCATCTGGTGGCGAGTAAAGACACCGGCCAGGAGCGGCAAAACGACATAAAGCACTACTGAAAGCAGGAGCGTTTCCCAGGGTACTTCAATATCACTGACCCCCAACAAAAATGCTGCGATGGGCGCGAAGGCAAACACCATAATGATATTGTTGATGGAAACCTGAACCAACGTGTAATTAGGGTCGCCTTTAGTCATCTGGCTCCAGACAAAAACCATGGCGGTACAGGGCGCGACACCTAGCAGAATCATACCGGCGATATATTCATTGGCAGATTGAGGGTCAACCCAGCCAACAAATAGCAGTTTGAAGAATAGCCAACCCAGCCCCGCCATGGTGAAAGGCTTGACGAGCCAGTTGACCACCAATGTAAGCATCAATCCCTTGGGTTTTTTCCCCACATTTTTAATGGCCGAAAAATCAATTTGCACCATCATGGGGTAGATCATTACCCAGATTAAAACAGCGATCACAAGGTTGACGTTAGCCACTTCCAACGATGCCACCAGTGCAAAGAGTTCGGGCAGCCCGTTACCTAGTGTTACCCCAGTGGCTATGCACAGTGCAACCCAGAGTGAAAGATACCGCTCGAAAATACCCATTTTATGGATTGACCTCCAGCTTTATATATGAAAAATCGCATATGCGAGAATAATTTTTTTTAACAGCATGCCTTGATGCGCTCCGGTCTTTCACCCATTCGTGCCAGGTTATTCAGACTCTCCTTTAAAAAAACCTGATTTGATTCAACCGTTTGCTCAATAACGGATTTTGCCCAGGTCGGTAATGCAGGGTTGATGCGGTAAAAAACCCATTGCCCCTGTTTTCTGTCAAGTAGTAATTTGCACTGGCGCAATTGCGCCAGATGGCGTGAGACTTTGGGTTGCATCTCATTCAGCGCCGCTGTTAGCTCACAAACACACAGCTCACTTTCCCTCTGAATTAGCATCAGGCAGCGAAGTCGGGTTTCGTCGGATAGACATTTATAGAATTGAACAGGGTTCATTTAATCGGGCCCATATTAATATATACGGCTAACTATATATATGTTTTTTCATATATTCAAATAAGTCTTCAAATTTTTGGTTTCATAGGCGTTTCTTTAGCCCATTTGCCCACGGTGCAGTTCATCTTTGTATAATCGGACGAAACTTCTTGACCTGGAGCTAACTCCAAGCATTACAGTCATCTATATATTGACGACCAGCTCGCTGAGCTTGACCGCTTAGGTGCTGGCAGCCTATGCGCTGCTCCCCATCACACAGTGGCTGGACGGTGTCTAACCGAACATTCAACTAATGGAGAACATATGATGAACAAACGACTTTCTATGCTGCTTTTTTCATTACTACTTAGTTTACCAGTCTTCGCTTTTACAGCGACAAGGACCTTTCGCGCCTACGGTTTATCAGACGGGTGCAAAAGATGGGCTTTAGCCTGGAGGAAATTGTGCAACTGCTGAGTTTTCATGAGAAAACTCAGCAGGCCAAACCCAAAGTACGAGAGCTGGCACAACAGAAATTGACGGAAATTGAAGTACATCTTACGGAGCTAAATACTTTGCGGAATGAACTGCAATTATTGACCAATCTCTGTGGCGCTACTGTGGATGCCTGTCCAATTCTTGATAAATTTGATGACCTGTGAAACATTAGCCTTATGTACACTCACACCGTTTTAAAACTTAGGCGACTAATGGTATGACGGTTAGGGTTTTCTTTCTTGCGACATTTTTTAAAATTGTTGGCCGCGACTGTTATTTTCTTCAGTTAGACACTAAAAATATAAGCGAACATCACCCACTGGATATAGAGAAGAGTAGCGATGGCACAAACGATCAGTAAAGTGGCAAAAATACTGACAATCAATATTGAAACGGTACGTTTCTATGAGCGTCGTGGATTAATAGAACAGCCAAAAAAGCCAGCAATTGGGTATCGCCACTACCCAGATGATACGGTGAGCCGTATTCGCTTTATTAAGCGTTCTCAGGAGCTGGGGTTCACTCTGGATGAGGTAGCCAATTTACTGAACCTGAATGATAGTCCCTGTGGCCAGGTTCAGAAATTGGCCGAGCATAAACTTGCCGCAGTCAAAGAAAAAATGGGGGATTTACGTCGCCTGGAAAAAGCGCTCAAGGCACTGTTAGTCCAGTGCCAAAGCAACGAGGATAATAGCCATTGTCCTATCATTGACTCCCTGCAACCTTAACCGACAAAAAAAAACGCTTGACTCCGTACAGGAGTACGGCGTTTACACTTGTTTCATCACCTAACCATAGAGGGGTAAATTATGTCCGAGAAAAATTCCAATCTACCCGTTATTGGCGGGGTAATCGCAGCCGTAGGCGCAGGCTTATGTTGTGCGGGGCCTTTCGTCCTATTGCTACTCGGTGTCAGCGGTTCCTGGATTGGCAATCTGACGCGATTAGAGCCGTACAGACCCATTTTTATCCTCACGGTTTTAACTTTATTTGGCGTTGCGGGATGGAAAGTCTATCGCCCTATAGAGGATTGTGAGCCAGGCACGGCGTGTGCCGTACCTCAATTACGCAAACGTCGGCAGGTAATTTTTTGGTTAACTGCACTCACAGCACTGGTTTTAGTCACCAGTAATTATTGGATTATCTGGTTTGCCTGATCGCCGAATTGAAAAAATACACCTTAATCTTTTGGAGAAAATGATGAAAAAAATCGCTTTGTTGTCCGTATTATTGTTGACGAGCTTGAGTGCATTGACCAAACCGCAAACGGTAACCTTGGAAGTCCCTAGCATGAATTGTGCGACCTGTCCGTTTACGGTGAGAATGGCTCTACAAAACGTTAAGGGCGTCAGTAAAGCCGATGTCACTTTTAAGACCAGGCTGGCGGTCGTAACTTTCGATGACGAAAAAACTACACTTAAAGCGCTCACCGACGCTACCACCAATGCCGGCTACCCCTCTACGATCAAGGAGTAGGATGCTGATGAAAAATACCAGGTTTCTTCGTGCCGGGATTATTGGCGCAGTGATTGCGGCCCTATGTTGCTTTACGCCGGTTCTGGTGTTTTTGTTGGGTGTGCTCGGCCTATCAGCGCTAACCGGCTATCTGGATTATGTTCTGTTTCCCGCGTTGGTGTTTTTTATTGGCTTAACCTTTTATGCCCTTTCTCGTAAGCGTTCCTGTGATACTGAAGGTGATAGTGGAAATAATGGCGACATCTCTGAGGATACACAATGAAATATCAAGAAAATGATGAGCAATCATTTACTCGCGACGGTGATAGAGCAGCACTGCATGTCGTTATTGTTGGCAGTGGTTCTGGGGCGTTTGCCTGTGCCATCAAGGCAGCGGAAGGCGGTGCCAAGGTCACCATCATCGAAGGGGCTGACGTAATTGGCGGCTGCTGTGTCAATGTTGGTTGCGTGCCTTCCAAAATTTTAATCCGGTCAGCACAATTGGCGCAGCAACAACGCCGCAACCCCTTTGCCGGTCTGAAAAATCACACACCAGAACTGAGCCGCACATTGCTGGCCGAGCAGCAAACCGCGCTTGTAGAACAATTGCGAGCCGCCAAATACCAGAATATTCTCGAATCCAACCCCGCATTGAGCTTGATCAAAGGTTATGCGCAATTTAAAGACACGAATACCTTAACCGTCAAGAAGACCAATGGGGCTAAGCAAGATATCCATGCTGACAAGATTTTGATTGCCACCGGTTCAACACCAACTATTCCCGCGATTGACGGCCTCATGGATACCCCTTATTGGACATCCACCGAAGCGCTTTTTACCAAGGTGTTGCCACAACACCTGGTGGTGATTGGTTCGTCTGCTGTCGCGCTGGAAATTGCCCAGGCTTATCACCGTTTGGGTAGTGAGGTGACGGTCGTGGCGCGCCATACCTTGCTTTATCGGGAAGATCCATTACTCGGAGAAAAACTCACGGAGTGCTTTGAGAAAGAAGGGATGCGCATTCTCAGCAATATTCTAACGACCAGCGTTTCCTACGATGGCCAGCGGTTCACTCTTAAATCCAACGCAGGCACCCTGATTTGTGACCAATTGTTGGTCAGCACCGGGCGTCATGCTAATACGGCCCAATTGAATCTGGATACGGTCGGTGTCAACACCAAAAAAAATGGTGAGATCATCACCAATGAACGCATGGAAACCAGCGTCCCCGGCATTTATGCTGCGGGTGATTGTTCCAACATACCCAAATTTGTCTATGTCGCGGCAGCAGCGGGTAATTGTGCCGGAATCAACATGACGGGTGGGGATGCCAAACTGGACCTATCCACCATGCCAGCGGTGATTTTTACTGACCCTCAGGTCGCCACGGTCGGACTGACCGATGAGCAGGCCAAAGTGCAGGGTATTAACGCCGACAGTCGCGTATTGGATATGAAAAACGTGCCGCGAGCACTGGCCAACTTTGAAACGGATGGCTTTATTAAACTCGTCGTTGAAACGGTAACAGGACGATTAATCGGTGCACAAATCCTGGCTCACGAAGGTGGTGAACTCATTCAAAGTGCAGCCTTAGCCATCCGTAATCACATGACTGTCACTGACCTGGCCGATCAACTGTTCCCCTATTTAACCATGGTGGAGGCTTTGAAACTCTGTGCACAAACTTTCAACAAGGATGTGAAAGAATTGTCTTGCTGCGCTGGATAACGGAATATTTTCATGACAGCCCTGTTCGATCAACTTACCTAAAATTTTTCCAGTGCTTTCCATGAGCCTAGAATCCTCAATATAGCCCTGCATCAGTAATGGCGAGCGATTGCAGTAACATTTTCCACAGAATCAACAAACAAATAGGGTTATACCAAATTTATGGACTACCTGAGCTAAACATATATGAATTTATTCATTTAACGAACAGGTAATTAGAAGTATCAT
>CAYYRK010000107.1:4832-8485 GCA_964473915.1 uncultured Pseudomonadales bacterium | reverse complement strand
CTTTGTTCCAGCTAGCTTTTGCCTCGGCCAACGCAAGATTTATTTTTTCATCAAAGATTTTATCAATATTCCAATAATAGGAGTAGCCAACCAACAGGGATAAGATAACAGCCGCAAGAACTCCAACAGCAAAAATCTTCCACGCATCAAATGAGTTAGGCTCTTTTTCTCTAAAACTATCCATGTATCCTCCACACCGTATGAAATCAAAGCATAGAAGTATTCCCAAAAAACTCAAGCCTACCGCAACTGAAAATCAGGCCGTTTAATCGAACAGATTAAGTGGCATTATGAACACCATGTGCTTTAATTTAAGAATCGAATTAACTTGATTGAGATCAATTTGATCTTTAATTCAAAAATCAAGCCCCCAATGATTGCAATGGAAATTACAACAAAAAAAACCTGAACAATGCGAAGCAAACAAGCCGACTATGAAACCAACCCTGTCTCTTAAAAATTTGTGGATACTGATCATTCTGGCTGCGGTCATCGTACCCACCTCAACACTGCTGTTTTGGTTTGGAGACAAAACCTACACCGATGAGCTGAACAGCATTTTGCAGGCAAGGCAACAAGCCAACGATGTGGTGCGTGACCAGATTCAAGCAGAGGTTAAGCGCTTAAAATCAGTTTTTCACAATAAAATCGACCCACTCATACCTTTAATAGACAAACTTCATCTACCCGGTGCTGCACAAGAGATTAATCGATATTTAGGCCTTATCATTGAACGCGAACCCGCCGTTCATGAAATAATGGTAGTGTTCAAAGAGACCGATGCCATTGTTGCCATTAGCCCCGACATAGGCATAACAGAAAGTGGGCTCTTATCTGCGGAACAAAGCCAGAAGATCAAAAGACACATAGGCCTTGCCAACACGAATGAATCTCCTGAAGTTGTTATACCTTTATCGGGCAGAGACTATGTTGGCAGCCCAAAAAAACACAATGATGGCATGGTATTTTCTATAGCTATACCCATAGGAGATCCAGCTAAGGCGGTCATGATCACAACCATCAATACGCACCATCTGCTCACACAAACAGGGCCAGCAGTGTATGACATGGATTCTGGCATCACACAAAGCTATCTATTGGGTCAGGGTCGCTTGATGACCACTATCGCTGATAGTGACTATCATATTGGCGATCTTATGACACATCTTGCCATCGTTCGCAGCGCCCTGCGTAACCAGTCCTGGCCAACTGGCAAAACCTACATTGGCATCAATAATAAGCCTGTATTTGGAACAGCCACCATGGCTCCAGTGCTGGGCTGGATATTAGTCTCGGAAGTTCTTTCCTCCGAGATCACTCAGCCTATCTGGGAGGCTTTAATTAACATAGCTGCTGTTGTGATTTTGGGTCTGATATTCTTTATTGGGGTGATACTTTTTTGGGCCAAAAAAACAATGCAGCCTATTCAAGAACTCTGCGACGCAACCTATCAAGTTGCCCAGGGTGATTACCAACTGGTGCTTCAACCATCCGGCGTGCGTGAGCTCAATGCCATGGTCACAGGCTTTAACGCCATGGTGAAAGCAAGAAAAAATGCCGAGCTGCGAATATTAGAGCGTGAGCAGAACCTTGCCGTCACACTAAATAGTATCGGTGATGCAGTTATTACTACTGATGCTCAAGGCAATATCACCCGAATGAACCCCGTTGCAGAGCAGCTTAGCGGATGGACATTACAAGAGGCTAAAGGTAAGCGTGCAGAAGTAGTTTTTCATGTCTCCCATACCATCACCGGGAAGCCCATTAAAAACCCGATCAACAAAGCATTGAGTGCCGACAAAACTCTCTACCTCAGCAACCACACCACACTGAGCGCAAAAGATGGTACGAAATACCAGATCTCATACTCTGCCTCACCCATACGCAATCAAGACAAGAATACTCTTGGAATAGTACTGGTATTTAACGATATCACCGAGCAATACCAACTGCGCAAAAAAGAGACCTCAATACACCAACAACTACAGACTCTATTTAATGCCATGCAAACCATGGTGGCTATTTTTGAAGTTGATGGTACTGTCGCCTTTGTGAACAGTGCGCCGCTAAAAATCGCTAGCATTAAGGTTGACGATATGTTGGGCAAAAAGATCTGGGACACTGCCCTGTTTAACTATAACCTAAAAACACAGGCGCTGGTTCGAAGTAATGTCAGCCATGCACGAGCCGGCGAAAGCACACTGCGAAATATTCAAATATGGACTTCGACAAATCTATTATGGGTCGAACTCAACATTCACCCGGTCTTTGATGCTAACGGTCAGGTTATTCAGCTAGTGGCTGAAGGACGTGATATCTCCCAACGTTTAGAGCAGGAGGAACAGCTGTCACGCGCCCAAAGAATGGATGCGCTTGGCAAACTAACTGGTGGTATAGCCCATGATTATAATAATATACTCGGGGTTGTTTTGGGTTATTCCTATCTGCTTAAAAATAAGCTAAAGGACCAAACCATGTTGGCCAGCTATGCCGAACAGATTCACAATGTGGGCGAACGTGGCGCGAAACTCACCAAAAAACTACTGGCATTTTCACGAAAAGAGACCACCCAGGCCGTTCAACTAAATATCAATACTGTGTTGCACGGACAACAGGATATCCTGCAAAAAACTCTTACTCTGCGTATAAAACTGATTTTTGATCTGGCCGACGAATTGTGGCCTGTCTGGCTTGATCGCAGCGAGCTAGAAGATGTGATTTTCAATATGAGCATCAACGCCATGCATGCCATGGCGGATATAAAATCTAACGCCCAACTAACCATCAGCACCCAGAACCAGTCACTCAGCGCGATTGAAGCTCAGACACTCGGTCTTGAGGCAAAAGATTATGTTCAGATCGTCATCACGGATAACGGCTGTGGTATGGACAAAAAGACCAAAGAGAAAATATTTGACCCCTTTTTCTCTACCAAAGGCGACAGGGGTACGGGGCTGGGGCTTTCCCAGGTTTTTGGTTTTGTAAACCGCGCCCACGGTACGATCAAAGTCTATTCTGAGCCGGGTTCAGGCAGCCAATTTGCACTTTATTTTCCGCGCTATACTGGCAATGCTATAGCTAGCAACACAGAGTCCATCGTAGATGACCATGCCTTAACGGGCAATGAAACCATTCTCATCGTAGATGATGAGCCGGCCCTGCGTAAACTGGCCTCAGAGCTATTAAGTCAACAGGGTTACTCGATAATTTGTGCAGCAAACGGGAAACAAGCCTTAGAAAGGCTTGCGCATAGGCGAGTTGACCTCATGTTATCTGATGTTATTATGCCGGAGATGGATGGTTATCAACTGGCTGCTATTGTGCAGGAAAAATTTCCGACCACTAAAATACAGCTGATCAGTGGCTTTACCGATGAGCATCATAAGATGATGGATACTCAGCCCCTGCATCAAAATCTGCTTCAAAAGCCCTATGATGCAAAAACCCTATTTAAAAAGATTCGATCCTTGCTGGACGATAAGACGGCAACAGCGTTTAAGTGCGATAAAAAAACATTTCCTCTGTTGATATGGACCGATGATTTCAACACAGGTATACCTGAAATTGATAAAGATCATAAGGAAATGTTATTGCTTCTTAATCGCTGTGTTGAGGCAACAAATACGGCTGATCAAGATCAAGATCAAGATCAA
>CAYYRK010000107.1:0-4732 GCA_964473915.1 uncultured Pseudomonadales bacterium | reverse complement strand
GATCAAGATCAAGATCAAGATCAAAATTTAAACGGGCTATTTAAAGACCTGGAAAGTTATACTCAGACTCATTTTCAGCGCGAAGAAGCAATAATGGAAGCCTGCAACTACCCCCAGAGACACAAGCATGAAAAAGTACATCAACTGCTTCTAAAAGAGTTTCAGCAGCAACAACTGCAGTTTGACCGAGGCGAAATAAGCATCTACTCACTGCTTGAATTTATAAGTGACTGGTTAACAGAACATCTCTCTATTATGGACCGGTCGATAGCAAATTCTTTCAAAAAAATAAACAAAAATGATAGGCCGTTATGACAGCTCAGACTATATACATCATTGATGATGATCAGGCGATGGTCGACCTCCTGGCAGAATATGTTCGAGAGATAGGGTGTCAGGTAAAGACCTATACTGAAGCTGTCATATTCTTTAGAGAAAACAGTTCATTTGTTGAAGGTTCAATTATTTTGCTAGACCTTAATATGCCGGGGATGGACGGCATTGAGGTGATGCGGCAAATGGTCAAAACAGGTAAATCCTTACCCTTAATACTAATGAGTGGTTTTGATTCGGGAGTTCTGCACTCTGCGGAACAATTAGCAAAGGAGCACTCGTTAAGCATTATTGCCTGCTTGCCAAAACCCTTCGGGTTTGATGCATTTAAAAAGATTATTCAAGAACATACAAAGGTTAAACGCGGGCCAGGCTCGCGCCCAAAAATATCGATTAGCATTTTGGAAATAATGCAAGCAATTGAACACAATCAACTGGTGCTACATTACCAACCCCAAGTTGATATCAAGACTCAATCACTCATCGGCGTAGAAGCACTGGTACGCTGGCAGCATCCGCAACACGGATTAATCTACCCTGATTCATTTATTTCATTGGCTGAGGACAACGGGCTCATCGGAGCATTAACCGAACAGGTTATTCAGCAAGCGGTATCACAGGCCTCATCCTGGAAGTCGGAAGAACTGGAAATACAAATATCCGTTAACATATCGGCTGAAAACATCACATCACTTACCCTGCCGGAACAATTAAGCAGGGTACTCAGGGAGCATCAGGTTGATCCAACAATGCTAACGCTTGAGGTGACAGAAAGCGCGTTAATGGGGCATGTGGCAACCTCGCTGGATATACTCACACGGCTGCGCATAAAAGGCATTGAACTTTCAATTGATGATTTTGGTACTGGCTACTCCTCCTTGTCACAACTCTATCGCATACCCTTTACTGAACTCAAAGTGGATAAGAGTTTTGTGGCAAATATAGCGCATGACCCTGACGCACTGGGTATCGTAAAAACCTGTATAATGCTAGGGCACGAACTCAAAATGCAGGTCGTAGCGGAAGGTGTAGAAGATAAAGAAACACTTGAAATATTAAAAGAGATAGGTTGCGATATTGCTCAGGGCTATCATATCGCAAGACCCATGCCGGCTGAAGATATAATTCCCTGGAGCACCCATCACGGATATAGATTCTAAAAGCAACCCCCCAGTGTAAGGGCCCTCGTTCTGCATCTCCTGATGCACTAACTGTATCTCCCCCTTTTGCCCCCAAAAACAGCCCCAATTGCACCGATATAATCTCCCCCTGTATCAGGATAGATGAGCCAACTCATCCGCTGAAAGGCTTTAGTAACTCAGAAGGTATATGGGCACTTCCCAGTTGCTATCAATGGAACTTCGAAATAAACTACCCCGCAGCAATTTATCGGGCAATGTCAAAGCTATAGTGATTCTGAGGCGACCGATGTCTGATGTCAGTTATAAATTATCTAGAAGTGCCTCCGCTTGATTGTGAGGCCAATATACTTGGAGTAGATTTTGTTTTCATGGTATTTAAAATGTCTGGATTATCCCCGGTTGATACTGGCATTGATTGCTTTGCTGTGTTTGCTAGCGGCAAGTTATTGGCCGCGTTTTACCTTTGAGGCATCCTCAGACACGCTGGTGGTTGAGGGCGATCCGGATCTTGCTTACTATCGAGAAATAGAGAGTCGATTCGGTGGAGATGAAACCCTTTTCCTTACCTACACCCCTAAAGAGTTCCCACTGTTTTCAGCGCCCGCCCTGGATGAAATAAGGGTAATTCAAAAACAGTTGGCATCGATAAAAAACGTAGAGTCTGTGCTTTCAGTTCTTGATGTACCACTACTGAAAAATAACATCACCTCATTGAGCGAATTAGCTAAGGGCTACCTCACCTTAGAGAACCCTGAGATCGATCTACCCCTTGCCAGGGAGGAGTTAAGAAACAGCCCACTATATGCAGACTTGCTGGTATCTCGGGATGCCAAAACCACGGCATTACGCATTAATCTGGCCTTTGATACATCGCTTGAAGAGCTGCGCAAACAACGTGATGAACTCCGGCTCAACAATGAGACTAGCGGAGCAGAGTACGCCGATATCGAATCACGTTATGCGGCCGCAAAACTCGAATATACCCAACAACGCAACACCTTGATCAATAGTGTGAGAGAGGTACGTGATGCCCACGCAGGAGGTGCCCAACTGTACCTTGGTGGTGTACCGATGATCGCCGCCGATATGATCTCATTCATTAAAAACGACGTTCTGGTTTTCGGCGTGCTCGTCACCTTCGTCATCATCTTGATGTTATATCTATTTTTTCGTCAAAAACGCTGGGTTTTGCTGCCCCTGCTCAGCAGCGCAATCAGCATTCTCTTCTTAACAGGCTGGCTGGGGTTCATACGCCAACCCATTACCGTGGTTTCCTCTAACGCCCTGTCATTGCTGGCTATTATCTCGCTGTCTTTCAGCATCCATCTGATCGTACGTTATTGTGAATTGTTTGCCAGCAATACAGCAGCCGATCATGCCGAGTTGGTCAAAGAGACCATGCGCAGTAAGTTTGCACCCTGCCTGTATACTGCCTTGACCACAATCGTTGCTTTTGGGTCACTGGCCACCAGCGATATTCTGCCCGTTGAGGATTTTGGCTGGATGATGTGCGCTGGTATCGTCTGCTCATTCTTTGTGACCTTCAGTTTTTTTCCGGCGCTGTTGTTGATCTTCCCGAAAGGCAGAGCCAACACTTCACTTGAAAAACCATTGGCAATGAATGAGTGGCTTAGCAAGATTTCACGAAACAGAGCACCAAGAATAATAATAGCCTCATCACTGCTAACACTGATCGCTGTCATCGGCCTGTATCAGGTAAGCCTGGACAACCGTTTTATCGATTACTTCAAAGCGGATACCGAAATACGTGCCGGTATGCAATATATTGATCAGCATCTTGGCGGCACCGTACCCTTTGACGTTATTGTTCAATTTGAACCTTATGAGGCGGTTGCACTGGATGAAGAGGATGATTTTTTTGTTGAGGCCGAAGAGGAGGCGTTTCCGGAAAAATACTGGTTTACACCCTCAAAACTAAAAGTTATCGGTCAGTTTCATCAATACCTGGACGAGCTGCCGCAAACAGGCAAAGTCCTCTCTATGGCAAGCCTGGACAAGATTGCAAGAGAATATAATGACGGCAAGCCTCTGGACTCTGTGCAACTGATGCTGGCACTGGGTACGCTACCAGACGATGTCCGCGAAGAAATTATTAAACCTTACGCGCAACCGAGTACCGGAGAGATGCGACTCAGTGTACGCGTCAAAGAGAGTGGCCCGATGTTTTCACGTGATCAGCTTATTTCCGATATCTCATCTTTTGGCCAAGGCCTGGGGCTCTCGACACAAGAGGTACATGTAACCGGCATGATGGTGCTCTTCAACAACATGCTTAAACAACTGTATACCTCGCAAACATCAACGCTTGTCTACGTATTGCTGGCCACCTTCATTATGTTTTCCCTTCTGTTGCGATCTTTTTTATTAGCGCTGTTAGGTTTGTTGCCCAATATCTTATCGGCAGCGATGGTTATCGCTTTTATGGGCTATGCTGGCATCCCACTGGACATGATGACCATTACGATTGCAGCGATCAGTATCGGCATTGGCGTAGATGATGCGATTCATTACCTGCACCGCTTCTCAGAAGAGTTTCAAATTTGTGGGGATGCCCGTGAAGCGGTACGCCGCAGCCACACCAGTATTGGCCGTGCCATGTACTTTACCTCGGTTACAGTGATTGCCGGATTTTCCATCCTTGGATTTTCTAACTTTGTGCCGACCATCTATTTTGGCCTGTTAACCGCGCTGGCGATGCTGTTTGCGATGCTGGCTAACCTGAGTATACTGCCCGCTTTACTTGTATTGAGCCCGATTTTTAACAGGAACAGGCAACCGTAGCGTCAAAACAACTAGCAGGTGGTTAACTCTAAAACTTTCAGTTGAGTACCGTAAAGGGGGGGACATGCTCACAACGGTACCGGGTAGATCAGTACAAAATGGTTACTCTACCAAAAGATTATATTGAGACCTTTGCATGAGAGCCATTTTGCTCCCATGCTGTGTTAAAAATGTACCCAAAGCACTCGTTTCACTCGCGGGGCAGGCTCCGCTCAGTCGGTCATCTACAGCTGTAAACTCGATTATGGCATCCTCGATAACCGCTCCTGCGTTATTCTACCTGCGGACATCCCTGTCCTTGTGCGTTGTTCTGCATCTATGCAATCGTCCCTCTTTGCGCGCGTTTTTGCCTTGCCTGGAACCAAAATCATCCCTCGTACAAAGGTCTCATATTATCAATGCTCTACGGCTGCCAAAAAACGGGCAACAGCGCTACCACATAAGCTTGATTTTTT
>CAYYRK010000106.1:0-8488 GCA_964473915.1 uncultured Pseudomonadales bacterium | reverse complement strand
TTGTGCCTGCCGGTGGCAGGTAATCAAAGCAACGCCGCAGCGGCACTGGCAGCGCCACCTTTAAGAACTGATGGCTATAGGTCACCCAATTTTCCTGTTTTTTCACATACCAATAGCAAAGAAAGAACCCGTCTAACTCAAACAGAAGAAATTGTACTTTGAGTACCTCAGCATAACGCACTTCTTTTGACAGGTTTCACAGCTATTCCGATTTTTTCAACTGAAATAACCATTTAAGATCACATTATCAATCGGTTTTACTCATTTTGCTACGCAAATGGCCATTTTAGACGTACCTATCCTACATAACATGAGATCTTTGCACGATAGATGATTTTGATTCCAGGCAAGGCAAAAATGTGCGCAAAGGGGGACGACTGCATGGATACAGGAGGTAGAGCGACGCACAAGGACAGGGATGTCCGCAGGTAGAATAACGCAGGAGCGGTTATCGAGGATGCCATAGCCGAGTTTACAGTTGTTTAGTAACTGCTTGCAGACACTTATGCTTTAGTAAAATGACCGATTGAGCAGAGCCTGCCCCGCGAGCGGAGCGAGTGCTTTGGGTACATTTTTAACACAGCATGGGGGCAAAATGGCTTTCGTGCAAAGGTCTCAACGTGTTAAAAAAGGCATTTCGGGTACTTTACAACGCTGACAGATCTTTATTCGAGGATTTTGGATGTCTAAAACAGTTGCTCTGGTGGTGTTTCAACCATATTCTCCAGTGTAGTTGAGAACGATTTTTTGGGTATATTTTCAGTGCGAAATAACTCAAAAATTGCGTTAGGCTGACCTGGTAAAGCTCGATTTCCGGTCACTGGATCGATCCGAATAGAAACAATCCCCTCTGGCTGCGAGAGCTTTGCTTCGGGTACACCGTCCAGAGCACTGCGCATAAACTCTATCCATATAGGCAAAGCTGCCCTGCCACCCGTCTCATATCTGCCCAGTGTTTGTGGCTGATCGAAGCCCATCCACGCAGTAGCCACTAAATTTCTGTTATAACCAGAAAACCAGGCGTCTTTTTGATCATTGGTTGTACCTGTTTTTCCCGCAAGATCTTTTCGACCCAAAGATTGAGCTCGCCGACCGGTTCCATACCGAATCACATCCATCAAAATAGAGTTTATAATATAAGCAGCTCGCGCCTCTACAACTCGGGGAGCGGCAAGAATTTTGGCCTTAAAATTGTCAGGAAACCTGATTTCACTGAGGTCTAAAGGTGGGGTAATCTCTTGCAAATAGTTTTCAGGCGGGGTATCGCCTACCTGGTTATAGGTGATTTCATCCAGCAAGGCCCGCTTAAGCTGGTCCTCTGGTGATATTTTATCTTGTGCTGGCCGCTTTCTGGCGGGCTCACATTTCGGACATGCCTGCCAGGGTGTTTCTTTGAAGATAATATCGCCGTCATAACTTTTAATACTGTCGATAAAATAGGGGGTCACTCGATAACCCCCATTGGCAAAAATCGCATAACCGGTCACTATTTCCAAAGGAGTAAATTCGGCGCTACCCAGCGCAAGTGACAGGTCGCGTGGCAACCGTTGCGGATCGAAGCCCAGTTGACCGGCATAAGAGATTGCCCTGGAAACAGTCAACGCTTGCAATAACCGTATGGATACCATGTTCCTTGATTTATAAAGCGCTTTACGTAATCTGGTAGGGCCAAAAAACTTACCACTGTAATTTTCCGGCCGCCAGGTATTTTCAAGCAGAGGATCGTCAAAAACAACGGGTGCATCGTTGACAAGACTGGCAGCGGTATATCCCGCCTCAAGCGCAGCTGTATAGATAAAAGGTTTAAAATTGGATCCCGGCTGCCTTGCGGCCTGAATCGCACGGTTATATTTACTGTGCTGAAAGTTAAATCCGCCGTTCAGCGCCAGTAACGCCCCACTATTTGGATTAAGCGCAACAAAAGCAGCCTGCGCCTGAGGTACCTGTGATAGAACCCACGACGAGTTGTCATCCTGCATCACTCGAACCTGGTCTCCTATCTTTACCAGCTCATAGGCTGAACTTGGCCGAGACCCTTTCAGGTTGGTTGTTTTAAAGGCCTTTGCCCACTTCAACCCCTCCCAGTTAATCATTACCTGCTCACCTGAACGCAACAAAGCAGTAATATTTTTTTCCTGTACATCTAATACAATAGCTGACAGCAATGGGCCAATATTACTAACACTCTTGAGATGTTCCGCAGCTGATACAACCGGTGCATCCGGGTCTAAAAGAAAGCTCCTGGCCGGCCCTCGATAACCATGCCGTCGGTCATAGGCTAACAAACCATTTTTGATAGCTTTGTTTGCAGCGACCTGCAAATCTCCTCTGATCGTCGTAAAAACCTGCATCCCGGTTGTATAGAGATCCTCCTGGCTGTAGCTCTCCAATAACTTAGCCCTGACCATTTCGGCCAGGTACGGCGCTTCCAGCTGAGATTTTTGACCATGGTAATTCGCAGTAGCAGGCTGAGCCAAGGCCTCTGCATACTGCTCAGGGTTAATATAGTTGAGTTGCTGCATGCGTTGCAGTATCCAGTTTCTTCTTATCAAAGCACGTGCTTGATTGACGATAGGGTTGTAACTGGAGGGGGCCTTGGGAAGGCCCGCTATCATAGCCAGCTGTGCCAGACTAAGTTCTTTGATATCTTTGCCGTAGTAAACTTGAGCCGCCGCCTGGACGCCATAGGCTCTATTGCCCAGATAAATCTTATTGATATAAAGCTCCAGAATCTCTGGTTTACTGAGTTCCTGTTCGATCTGCAGCGCAAGCAGAATCTCATTAAACTTACGACTGAAGGTTCTCTCGTGGCTAAGAAAATAGTTTTTAGCCACCTGCATCGTGATCGTACTGCCACCTGTCTGAATTTTACCTGTAGTGATCAGTTGCAACAAAGCTCGAGCCAGGCTTTTAAAATCAACACCATGATGGTATTCAAACCCATCATCTTCTGCGGCAAGAATGGCTTTAATAAAAAGTGGTGGCACTGAATCAATCGGTATCGGCGACCTTCTCTTTTCACCAAATTCTGCGATAAGCTGATGATCTGCCGAATAAATACGCAGGGGTACCTGTAGTTTGATATTCCTAAGTTGTTCTACGGGCGGAAGTCGTGCATTCAAATAGAGAGATAAACCGGTTGCCGTAAGCGCACCCAGAAAAGATACGCTCAGGATGGCCCATGCTATGAATCTAAGAGTTGCTTTGGGCACCTGGGTCTTGTTTCCTAGTAAATTGACAAATAAGGCTAAAAAAACATCAGCACCCCATTATAAGCGCATTAATAGCGCTTAATCTATTTGCGCAGACTGGATTTATAGCCTTTAATGTTAATTAAGAATTTTACGTTAACGTACTGGATGCTGGCAGGAAAATAATTGTGTTGTCACTCTTTCGCAAAAAAACGCACCCGATTTTGGGTATCGATATCAGTTCCACTTCTGTCAAAATGTTGGAATTAAGCTGTTCCGATGGGAGATACCGCGTTGAAAGCTATGGTGTTGAGCCCTTACCTGCTGGAGCCGTTGTTGAAAATCAGGTCCAAGATGTCGAAGCGGTGGGAGCTGCACTAAAAAAAGTGGTTACCCAGAGTAAAACAAACGCAAAGGCTGTGGCTGTAGCTGTGGCTGGCGCTGCTGTCATCACAAAAAATATAGAGATGGATGCCGGGTTATCTCCTGATGAAATGGAGAGCCAGATACGGGTAGAGGCAGATCAGTATATCCCCTACTCCCTGGATGAAGTGGCTTTGGACTTTGAGATCCAGGGACTGTCAAAAAGCAATCCGGAAATGGCAGAGGTACTTCTTGCAGCATGTCGTAGTGAAAATGTTGAGTTACGCGAAGCGGTGTGTGAAATGGCAGGGCTTGAATGCAAAGTGGTCGATATTGAGGCCTATGCAATGGAGAGAGCATTTGAGCTGATTAGCGGCCAACTCCGAGGTGATAATGAGAACCAAACAGTTGCGATAATTGACATTGGCGCAACGATGACAACCCTGATCATACTGCATGCAGGCAAAACAATTTACACCAGAGAACAACTTTTTGGTGGGCAGCAGTTAACCGAAGAGATTCAACGTCGTTACGGGCTATCCTCCGAGGAAGCGGGGTTAGCCAAGAAAAAAGGCGGTCTGCCAGATAATTATGAAGAGGAGGTCCTTAATCCCTTCCGGGAAGCGGCGGTTCACCAGGTTACTCGCTCGCTACAGTTCTTCTATTCATCCAGCCAATACAACTCGGTAGACTATATTATCATGGCCGGAGGGGCATCAAGTGTTGAAGGGATGGACAAGCTGGTCAGGGAGCAGTTGGATACTCAAACTGTGGTGGCCAACCCCTTTATCGGCATGTCCGTGGCACCAAGAGTCGATACCGTAGCCTTGAGTGATGACGCGCCATCATTGATGATTGCCTGTGGCTTGGCGATGAGGAGTTTTGACTAATGGCTCGTATCAATCTTAGGCCGTGGCGTGATGAGCTGCGTGCAGAGAAACAACGTCAATTTCTGGTATCGATTGCCGGTTTTATGATAGTAGGCATTATCTATATCATGGCGGCCAACTGGATTAAAAGCACTGAACTTGAGCGGCAAAATGTGCGGAATGATTATATGGTTAAACAGATTGCGACCATGGACAGTAAAATCAGGGAAATTGACAAGCTCAACGAAAAACTCGACCAACTGATCGAGAGAATGCGGGTTATCCAGGAGTTGCAAGGCAACAGACCCGTTATCGTGCATGTATTTGATGAACTGGTGAGAAGCCTGCCTGATGGCGTCTATTACAAAAAACTGGTACTTACCCAGAATAAAATCAGTATGGGCGGCACAGCCGATTCTAATAACCGCATCTCAAGTCTGATGAGAAAGTTAGATGAGTCAGAATGGTTCTCTTCACCCAACCTTACATCGGTTAGCGCAAATGTAGAGACTGCCGGGAAAGCCAGTGATTTTAATTTATCGGTACAGCGTGGCGCGGACAAGGAGGGGGCTAGATTATGAGTTTTTCTGAACTAACCGAAAACTTGCGTGATTTTGACATTAACAACCTGGAATGGGCTAACGCAGGTTCATGGCCACTGTTGATCAGGATAATAGTATGGGTCATCGTGTTAAGCAGCGTGGTATTTTTGGGGCACTATCTGCACCTTAATGATCTGCAGATGGTTCTTGACAAAGCTGCCAGCAGGGAAGAAACCCTGAAAAAAGATTATGAAGTTAAGGCGTTCAAGGCAGCCAATCTTGAAACATACCGACTACAGATGAAAGAGGTGGAAAAATCCTTTGGCTCCCTGCTAAAACAGTTACCAAGTAAAACTGAAGTACCAGGGCTTCTGGAAGATATAACCCATACCGGGCTGGGTACTGGCCTGGAGATAAAATCAATCAAACTGCAGCCAGAACGCAGCGCTGCATTCTATATAGAACTACCTATTGATATACAGGTTAAAGGCGGTTACCACGATTTCGGTGCGTTTGTAAGTGGTGTAGCCAGCCTACCACGTATCGTAACACTGCATGATTTTAGCATCAGTCCCGCGGAAAAAGACGGATTACTCAACATGACAATCCACGCTAAAACCTATCGTTATAATGATACGGAGGGGGAGTGATGCAGATTAAAAAACAAAGCATCTATTTCCTCTGCCTGGCGGCCTTGGTATTGTCAGGCTGCTCTGGTAGCAAGAAAGATTCGGATCTGGTCGTATTTACAGAGGAGGTTTTGGCACGTCCCAAGGGGAATATTGAGCCGTTGCCAGAATTTGAACCCTACGAGAGTTTCATCTATTCCGCTGCAGGGTTAAGAGCACCCTTTTCCAAACCGGTTGAAGTTAAACTAATTCAATATCAAGATGAAAAAGCAAGAGATAATATCAAACCGAACCTGGATCGATCCAGGGAATATCTGGAAGGCTTCAGTATTGATACCATTAAAATGGTTGGGACTATTACACTGGGTGAAGATGGACTCTGGGCACTGGTCGATGACTCGCAAAGCGGAGTTCATAAAGTCAAACTGGGAAATTATCTGGGGCGCAACCATGGTAAAGTTGTCGCCATTAATCAGAGCCAGCTGGATGTTATTGAGATTGTACCGGATGGACACGGCAGCTGGCTTGAACGCCCCAGATCACTGAAGTTACAAGATGACTTATAAGGTATTGTTGGAGATGCAACAGATGAAAAAAGCGGCGAGCAGTATCACAAAATTAAAGTGCTGGCGTTACAGAGTCAGCATCATAGGATTACTGGTGACCATGCTATGGCCGACGCTTGTCAATGCGAACAGCATGGTGACTCTGCAGAAGATTGATTTTGCATCACTAGCGGGCAATCGTGTTGAGATGCGCCTGGATTTTGATGGCACACCGCCCCAACCTCGAAGCTATACCATTGATGAGCCAGCACGAATAACACTCGACCTGTTTGATGTGACCAGTAGTCTGGAATCCAAGTACCACAGCCTTGGAGTTGGTAATGCCCGCAGCGTCACAGTGCTGGAAACCAATGATCGCACCCGAATCGTGGTTAACTTGACTCAATTGGTTAATTATAAAACTTCGGTGGACGGGAATTCTCTGTATATCATGTTGGGTTCTGGTGGTACCGGATTTTCCTCCCAGGCAAACACCACTGCGGAACAGACTCCAGAAGCAGCGGATGAACAAGTATCAAGTAAAATTGCGATTGTCTCACCAGAAAACTATGTCACCGATATTGATTTTCACCGTGGTGAAAAGGGAGAGGGCCGAGTGGAGATCAGCCTCTCGCGGCCAGACCTTGAGATCGATATCTCCCAACAGGGAAAAAATATCCGCATCAGATTCCTCAATGCATCCATTCCGGAAAAACTCCTTCGGAGACTTGATGTCATCGATTTTGCAACCCCCGTACAATATGTAGATGCAATGCCTGAGGGTGATGGCGCTGCTATTTTTGTTGAAGTCGAAGGCACCTACGATTATATGGCTTACCAGGCCAATGATAAGCTTGTACTGGACTTCAAGCCTATCACCAGTAATGAAGCTGAAAAACGGTTAAAAGAGATGTTCCCGTATAACGGCGAGAAATTGTCTCTTAATTTTCAGGATATCGAAGTTCGCTCGGTACTGCAGCTAATAGCGGATTTCACCAACCTTAACCTGGTTGCCAGTGACACCGTGGGAGGTCGCATCACGCTGAGATTACAGAATGTCCCCTGGGATCAGGCGCTTGATCTTATTCTGAAGACCAAAGGTCTGGATAAACGTCAGATCGGCAATGTACTGATGATCGGGCCAGCGGACGAGATTGCCAACCGTGAGCGTCTTGAGCTTGAAAATAATAGGCAGATTGAAGAGCTGGCTCCTTTACAGACTGAATTTATCCAGGTTAATTATGCCAAGGCAGAGGAGATATCGAAACTTCTAACTGGAAAACAGGGGCTGCTTTCATCGCGAGGCAGTGTTTCGGTTGATTCTCGAACCAATACACTACTGATTCAGGATACAGCGAACAAACTGGATGGAATCCGAGACGCGCTAAGCTATCTTGATGTCCCTGTACGACAGGTTGTTATTGAAGCGAGGATCGTGGTCGCTTCAACTAATTTTGATAAAGCCCTGGGTATCCGCTGGGGAGGGGGGACCACCTATGCCAGGGGAGACACCCAGTTTAGCGCTGGCGGTAGCCAGGGTACCCTGTCAGACCTTAACCCCACAGGACTTGCACGACAAAATCAGATAACGGGCAAAACAATAGATTTTCCAGATGCTTTGGTTGTTGACCTTGGAGCGGTCAACCCAACCTCAACATTTGCAATCGGACTGTTGACTGATGAAGGTCTGCTGGACCTGGAGCTTTCAGCACTGGAAAGCGACGGGATCAGCGAGGTGGTTTCCCAACCCAAACTGGTCACTGCCGATGGACAGACCGCTCGTATTGAATCCGGTGTTGAAATACCCTACCAGGAAGCCTCATCCAGTGGTGCCACCTCTGTCTCCTTCAAGGATGCAGTGCTTTCCCTGGAGGTCACCCCTCAAATTACACCCGATGACCGCATAATCATGAATCTGAAAATCAATAAAGATTCAGTTGGAGAGATTTTTGCAGGTGTTCCCAGTGTGGATACCAGATCGATAGAAACTCAAGTACTGGTAGAAAATGGCGAAACCATCGTGCTGGGTGGAGTTTACGATATATCGACAGTTGAGTCAGTTTCAAAAACCCCCTTTCTGGGAGATCTTCCCTATGTGGGCCGCCTGTTCAAGAGGACAACAAAATCTAAGGAAAAAAGTGAACTCCTGATTTTCATCACTCCAAAGCTGATCAAGGATACTATCTCCACTCGTTAACCTGGCAAAGGGGTTTAATCCCCCGCTGCTTGCAATGAAAAAATAGCTGAACCATACAAAGCAAGTAAAAAATATCAAAACTTCCCGCAGCTTCCTGCGGGAAGTTTATTTGACAGGAACCCTTTGCACGAAAGATAATTTCTTTTCAAGCA
>CAYYRK010000105.1:0-8496 GCA_964473915.1 uncultured Pseudomonadales bacterium | reverse complement strand
AGCTTAGTGGAATTGCGAAAAATACACCTTCTTGAAACGTCAGGGCGAGGGATCCCACTTATCCCTGTGCTACCAGTGGATTAGTGCGGCGCATGCCCCTGGTTCGGTTATCTATCAGTAATCTACGCAATATATCAGATATAGATATGGTACCTGGGCCGAACATCAACCTGATTGTCGGCCCTAATGGTAGTGGAAAAACCAGCATTTTAGAAAGCATTTATTTATTAGGTAGCCAGCGCTCCTTCAGAACCAACAAATTACGAACCCTGATAAAAAATGGATGTCAACGCTGCACTGTGCATGGGCAGATGCAAACCGGAAAACGTTCGCCTGCTGTCTCAATGGGGGTTATGCGTGATATGACCGGGGGCCAGCAAATCAAAATAGCAGGGGAGAAGACCGCCTCTTCAGCCAGCCTTGCTCAGCTGATGCCGGTCCAGGTAGTCAATCCTGGGGTTTTCAAGCTCATTGACGGCCCCTCCAAAGCGCGCAGGCAGTTTATTGACTGGGGTGTGTTCCACGTGGAACAGCCGTTCCTGTCCTCCTGGCGACGTTTAAATAGATGCCTCAAGCAACGCAATACTACCCTCAGGCATGATAGAATAGACGCCTTAGAAATTGGCGCCTGGGATCGAGAGTTTATTGCATGTGGAGAGAAAATAACTCGGTATCGCGCCAGTTATACCGATGAGCTAACGCCTCTTTTTAATCAGGTTTTAGCGCAGATCACAAGGCTATCTGGCATCACCCTGGCATTTTACCCCGGCTGGGACACCAAGATCTCCCTTGACCAGGTATTGAAGCGTGCACTGCCCAGGGATAAAAGCCTGGGCTATACCCAGCATGGCCCACACAGGGCAGACTTAAAGATACATTTTTATGGGAAAAACGCAGGGATTTTTCTTTCGCGGGGAGAGCAAAAAATGGTAGTGGCGGCTCTTAAAATAGCGCAGGGACTGCATTTCAATGCCGCGACAGGAAGAAAATGCATCTACCTCATAGATGATCTGGGGGCCGAGTTAGATAATGCACATAAAAGTGCCGTGGTTAAATTGCTTGCCGAAATCGGCAGCCAAGTTTTCATTACAGCTGTAGATGAAGAAGCAGCCAAATATAATGGCCTGTCGGCAGAAATACCCCTGTTTCACGTGGAACAGGGACGATTGTTAGAGAACCCCCTGAATATAAAATCACTTTTGGAGCAGTGAGATATGAATGAAGAAACAACCTACGATTCCTCCAGCATCAAGGTACTAAAAGGGTTAGACGCAGTACGCAAGCGCCCAGGTATGTATATTGGTGATACGGACGACGGGACGGGATTGCATCATATGGTATTTGAGTTGGTGGATAACTCTATCGACGAGGCTTTGGCAGGCCATTGCTCCATTATTCACACAACTATACATCCTGACGAGTCTATCTCTGTGAGTGACAATGGGCGCGGCATCCCAGTAGATCTTCATGAAGAAGAGGGCATTTCTGCAGCCGAAGTTATCATGACAGTGCTACATGCAGGGGGTAAATTTGATGACAATGCCTACAAGGTTTCCGGGGGCCTTCATGGAGTTGGGGTTTCTGTAGTCAATGCGCTGTCCAGCGAGTTGACGCTCACTATTAGGCGAGATGGGAAGATATACGAACAGAACTATACCAATGGCGCTCCAAACGCACCTCTACAGCCGATCGGAGAAACCGAGGGATCAGGTACCGAGGTACACTTTAAACCCTCACCCGAGATCTTTACCGACATCAATTTCCATTATGACCAGCTGGCAAAACGATTACGGGAGTTATCTTTCCTTAACTCAGGAGTAGCCATCCATTTGAAGGATGAACGTAGCGGAAAAGAGGAAACCTTTTCATATGATGGTGGACTGAGCGCTTTCGTTGCGTATCTCAACAATAATAAAAAACCTATTAATCAAATATTTCACTTTAATCGAATACGCGAAGATGGGGTTGGAGTTGAGGTTGCGTTACAGTGGAATGATGCGTTTCAGGAAAATATTTACTGTTTTACAAATAACATTCCGCAAAAAGATGGCGGAACCCATTTAGCAGGCTTCAGGGGCGCATTAACCCGGACATTAAACGCCTATATTGAAAAAGAATCCATGCTGAAAAAGTCAAAAGTAAGCACTGTCGGCGATGATGCGCGCGAAGGACTCACTGCCATTGTTTCTGTTAAGGTACCAGATCCGAAATTTTCATCCCAAACCAAGGAAAAACTAGTTTCATCAGAGGTGAAGACGGCTGTTGAGCAGGAAGTGAATGCAGCCATGTCTGAATACTTGCTAGAAAACCCAAAAGACGCCAAGCTAGTCGTACAAAAGATGCTTGATGCGGCCAGAGCCAGAGAAGCGGCTCGTAAAGCAAGAGAGATGACTCGACGAAAGGGTGCCCTGGATATTGCAGGCTTGCCAGGCAAACTGGCGGATTGCCAGGAAAAAGATCCCGCCCTTTCAGAAATTTACCTGGTGGAGGGTGATTCAGCTGGCGGCTCAGCGAAACAGGGCAGAAACCGTAAAACACAGGCCATATTGCCACTAAAAGGAAAGATCCTCAACGTGGAAAAAGCCCGTTATGACAAGATGCTCTCCTCAGTAGAAGTCGGGACCCTGATTACTGCACTTGGCTGCGGCATAGGAAGAGAAGAATTCAACCCAGACAAACTGCGCTACCATCGTATTATTATTATGACAGATGCGGATGTGGATGGATCGCACATCAGAACCCTGTTACTGACCTTTTTCTTCCGCCAAATGACCGCTCTGGTGGAAAGAGGCCACGTCTACATAGCACAACCACCACTCTACAAGCTGAAAAAAGGGAAACAGGAGCAGTATATCAAGGACGATGAGCAACTCGAAAACCACATGGTCCAGATGGCACTGGAAAATTCCGCTTTATACCCATCAGAGGGCGCGGTTCCGGTACGCGGAGAGGGCCTTGAAAAACTGGTTAATCAATACCGTGGGGTAGCTGCAACCATCGAACGCCTGTCTAGAGTCTACCCGAGCATTGTACTGGAACGTATGATTTATCTTCCTCGAGTGAGTGAGGATGACCTTTATAACCGGGAGGCTATTCAAGATTGGATTGATCAGCTACAGCAGGCAATTCTAAAGCTAAATCTGCAAAGTGAGTACAGGGTTCAGCTAAGCGTAGATGCAGAGCGGGGGCTTTACCTGCCCTGCATAGAAGTGGTGCAGCATGATCTTATTACTCAATACCCCTTTAGTCGTGAGTTTTTCATATCCTCTGAGTATTCGAAAATTATTGATCTTGGCGTAATGCTTCAGGGCTTTATCGGTGAAAGCGCCTATGTGCAAAAAGGAGAGCGAACCCGCCCGCTTAAAGATTTCAAAGATGCTCTGATCTGGCTGACTGATTTGGCAAAAAAAGGCTATAACATTCAGCGCTATAAAGGCTTGGGTGAAATGAATCCGGATCAGTTATGGGAAACCACAATGGACCCGGAAAATCGGCGCATGTTAAGGGTAACTATTGAAGATGCGATCGCTGCGGACCAAATATTCACCACCCTAATGGGCGATGAAGTAGAGCCAAGGCGTAAATTTATTGAGGAAAACGCCCTCTCAGTCTCTAATCTTGATTTATAGGCATCATTAATAATATCAATGAGTTACAAGTCAATCAAGCCAAAAATCTACAAAGGCTGAGAGGTCTTCAAAAACCGGGATTGCAGGATCTAGAAGACCGCTGTCAAGTGTAGCACTACCCTTGCCGGTTTTAACCAGCACCGGTTGACACCCCGCGCTTGATGCAGCCTGGATATCTCTGGCTGCATCCCCAATCAGCGGTATCCCGAGGGGGTCAATTTGCAGTTGTTCGGCAATTTGGAGAATAAGCCCAACGTCAGGTTTGCGACAGCGGCAGCCCTCCTCTGGCCCGTGTGGGCAATAGAAAATACCCGCTAAATTGCCACCTGCTGCCCGTATCTCTCCAAGCATCTTTTCGTGTATTTGTTTAAGAGTCGCCTCATCAAAAAGACCTCGAGCAAGGCCAGATTGATTTGTGGCGACGGCTATTTTTATTCCATTACGGTAAAGGCGGGCAATAGCCTGGATACTTCCTTTAATCGGGACCCATTCATCTGCTGACTTGATATAAGCATCAGAGTCATGGTTAATGACACCATCACGATCGAGAATGACAAGGGACGGCAGCCTTGCTGGTTTTAAGCCCCTGTAGGCGTCAAAATTCAAACGCTTGAACCGTGTTCATAAGGTTCATTTCCCTATGGCTCATCATTTTAAAAGAGAAATATCGGCTACTTTAAGAAACAGTTTGCGCAGATTTTGCAGTAGCGCCAGGCGGTTATTTCGTAACTCTTCCTGCTCCACCATCACCATGACATGGTCAAAAAAGGCATCAATGGCAGGCCGTAGCTCCGCAAGCCTGAAAAGTGCTGAGCTGTAGTCTGTCTGCTCCAGTAGTGGAACTAGCTGTTTAGCTTTCTCCTCGACCTGTTTTGTCAGCTCCAGTTCTTGCGGCTCTTCAAGTAAGTGTGCACACACTTCGCCCATATCATCCGTTATAGCCTGCTTTGAAAGAATATTTGACACTCTTTTGTTGGCGGCTGCAAGTGCAGAGGCATCGGGCAGAGATGAAAATTCGTTAACAGCATAGACCCTTTTTTGAAAATCAAGGGGCCGTGATGGTCGCCGAGCGTAGACAGCCTGGAAGACATCTGCAGAAATCTTTTCATCCTGGAACCAGGCACGGAACCGTTCCAGCATAAATTCAAAAATTGTATCGCCTAGTTCCTTGGGCAGCTCCAGCTCTGTGTATCCCTCGAGGGACAGCTGGATGCAGGACCTAAGATCAAGATCGAGATCATTACCGGTCATAATCCTCAATATACCCAGCGCCGCCCGGCGAATGGCAAAGGGGTCTTTGTCACCACTGGGAGGCTGGCCAATGGCAAACAGACCACAGATAGTATCAAGTTTGTCTGCGATAGAGACCAGGCTACCTTGCAGGGAGCAGGGTAGTTCATCACCTGCAAAACGGGGCAAATAGTGCTCGCAGATGGCTTGGGCTATCTGCGTTGCCTCCCCATCATTGACGGCATAATAACGCCCCATAATGCCTTGCAGATCGGGAAACTCCTTGACCATATGGGTAACCAGGTCTGTTTTGCATAACAGGCCAGCCCGGCATGTCTGCTCTTTAGTTTTCTGATCGGTTCGAAGTAGCGTTGCAAGACCCGATGCAAGAAAAGAGATCCGTTCAGATTTACCATACAGGGTGCCAAGTTTCGCTTGAAAGACAACGTTTTTAAGCTCTTTCAGTCTGGCCTCAAGTGTTTTTTTGCTGTCACTGTCGTAGAAAAAAGCGGCATCCGCCAACCGTGGTCGGATTACTCGCTCATTACCGGCTACAACTTCAATTTTATTTTGGCTGATGATATTACTGACAGTAATAAATACGGGCAACAATTCGCCTTGATCATTTTGTACATGAAAGTACTTCTGATGTTCAGCCATGCTGGATACCAGGGCTTCGCGCGGTAAACGCAAAAACTCCTGATCAAATTTCCCTGCAAGTACCACAGGCCATTCGACCAGCGCAGTGACCTCATCCAACAACGCCTCATCTATAACCGCATGACCCTTCACATCACTGCCAATTTGTTGAGCTTGCTGGAGAATTTTTTTCTGCCGCAGATCAAAATCTACCAATACATGCCCCGGGGACGCCAGTAGCGCCTGATACTGGCTGGGGGAGGAGATCTCAATGGCCTGATTATAGTGAAATCGGTGCCCCCATGATTCTCTAGATGCCGTGAGCCCGAGTATTTCACAATCGACTACGGTATCGCCTAACAGCATGAGCAGCCAGTGCACCGGACGTACAAATTCAATTCGCGAATCTCCCCAACGCATCCGTTTCGGGATAGGCAGGTTATCAAGGGAGTTTTTTACTATAGCGGGTAAAAGTTGGGTGGCGGGTAGGCCCTGGCTTACCATCTGATAAGCCAGCTTGAGACCTTTTCCGGACTCTTTTTGCTGCAACTGCTCGACCTTAACACCACATTTGCGAGCAAAGCCCAGGGCCGCTTTAGTAGGATTTCCTGCTTCGTCAAAAGCGGCTTTTAGAGGTGGCCCCAGAAGCTCACTCTGCTGATCCTGTTGCTGCACTTCAAGGCCCCTAACCCAAACTGCCAGACGCCGTGGTGTGGCAAAATACTGCGCTGATTGGCAATCGAGTTGCGCATCTTTAATACCATTTTCAATTCCTCGCAGAAAGGCCTCTGCAAGTCCCTTAAGTGCTTTAGGGGGCAGCTCTTCACTACCCAGTTCAACTAAAAAATCAGCTCTGCTCATAAAACTTTTTCTTCGGGTAAGTGAGTACTCACATAGGCTTCACGCATTGCATCTGATGCCATAGGAAAATTCAGCGCTTGGCGTGACTCGAAATAACTGTTGGCAACTTTCCTTGCCAGGGTGCGAACCCTCAGGATAAAACGCTGCCGCTCAGTGACAGAAATTGCTTGCCGGGCATCCAGCAGGTTGAAGGTATGTGATGCCTTCAGAACAAATTCATAAGCAGGTAGGGGCAGTTTTGTTTCAATAAGGCGGCTACACTCAGTTTCGTATAAATCAAACTGTTTGAACAGCTCCTCTATGTTGGCCTGTTCAAAGTTAAAGCCAGACATCTCAACTTCATTTTGGTGAAATACATCGCCATAGGTGACCGTTCCTTGCGGACTCTTTGCCCAGATCAGGTCATAGACACTATCAACCCCCTGCAGATACATGGCAATTCGTTCCAGCCCATAGGTAATTTCACCAGATACCGGGTAGCATTCCAGACCCCCAACCTGCTGAAAATAAGTAAACTGGGTGACCTCCATGCCGTTTAGCCAGATCTCCCACCCTAACCCCCAGGCACCCAGGGTTGGCGATTCCCAGTTATCCTCAACAAAACGAATATCATGAACCAGGGGATCGATGCCCAGTTGCTGCAGGGACTCGAGATAGAGCGCCTGGATATTATCAGGGGAAGGCTTTAGTAGAACCTGAAACTGGTAGTAGTGCTGTAAACGATTCGGATTGTTGCCATAGCGGCCGTCTGTTGGGCGGCGGCTAGGCTGAACATAGGCACAGTTCCATGCCTCTGGGCCGATAGCTCGCAGAAAGGTTGCTGGATGAAATGTACCGGCGCCAACCTCTATATCTAAAGGTTGCAGTATCACGCAGCCTTTAGCACTCCAGAATTGCTGCAGGGCTTGTATCAGATCCTGAAAAGTTTCCGGTTTCTGAGTTACCAATTTGTCACCTATATTGTTTCGCTGAGCAACCGGCTATAATGCCGGACTGTAAAAAGACGCGTAATTATACAGCCTTAAAAAGAAAATCCCCAAAAACATCATAAAAACCATGGGAAAATAGAGCTAATAACGGCCTGCCGCCTTAAAATTATGTGGTATTTCTGGCCCCTCAAATACTCAGAGGTCCCGATGTTCAGCCTAAAAATACAAATTATCCGCTTACTGATCAGATCACTGTCACTGTTACCGCTTGGGTTGACTCAAGCTATTGGCGCTGGCTACGGTCTTATTGGTTATCTGTTAAAAATTGGCTCAGCCCAAGCAACCAGGATAAACCTACAGCTCTGTTTCCCAAACATGGGCAGCCAACAGCGCGAGGCTATGGTAAAGAGAAGCCTGATTGAAACCGGAAAAACAACTGCAGAGATGGGAATATGCTGGCTGCGTGATGCCGACACCGTGCTGAAGCTGATTAAAAAAGTACATAATGAACACCTGGTAGGCGAGGCTATGGCATATAAAAAAGGTGTGGTGTTGTTGGCACCACACATCGGGAACTGGGAACTGTTAAATCTCTATGTTGTTTCCAGATACCCGATCACCGCACTCTATCAACCCCCTAAAATAGCGGAGCTTGATAACTTCGTGCGTACGGCCAGAGGTCGCGCCGGTTCCTGCATGGTGCCGACCAATCAGCGGGGAGTTGCCAAATTATTGCAAGCTTTAAAACGGGGAGAGATGGTGGGCATTCTTCCTGACCAGGAGCCGCCGAGGAAAGCGGGTGTATTTGCACCCTTTTTCTCAGTTCCTGCGCTGAGCATGCAGTTGACCGCCAAATTGTTAAAAAAAACAGGTGCCCAGGCCATATTTGGCTTTGCCAGGAGACTGCCCTTAGGCAAAGGGTTTGAAATCATTTTTTTACCGGCAGATGAAACTATTTATTCGCAAGATATTCAGACTTCAGTGACCGGCCTGAACAGATCCATTGAATCTTGCGTTGAGCAGGCTCCTGAGCAATACCAGTGGGAATACAAGCGGTTTAAAACGGGCCCTGAGGGGAAAACCCGATTCTACCATTAACCTAGAATCCTCAGTTGGACTGGGATAGAGCGTGCGTTTGTGGCGGTACAGGGCAAGGCGCAATGACGCTGAATAGCTGTTCTATTCCAAGGACTTACCGGATCGTAGCG
>CAYYRK010000104.1:0-8640 GCA_964473915.1 uncultured Pseudomonadales bacterium | reverse complement strand
AAAATGGAGTTGTTAATTATTTTGATGCGGAGTGGGGGTGATTCTTCAGGCATGGGATCAAAATAAAAAGAACATATAATCATAGCAAGTCCTTATTACTATAACTTTTAATGATATTGGCTGGAGAATATTTCTGTATAAAATACAGGATGTTATGCCTGTAATTAATTGAAATTACAGGTAATTTAGGCAAGTTGTTTGTAGTATGCAGGGCATTTTTTATTTCAAAACACCTATTGCGAGAATAATAAATATTGAGTGCCGGCACTTTACGAAAGTTGATTTAAACTATATAAGTAGAGGTGAGCCTACTAGCAGAAAGGAGTTCCCATGGAAAGCAAAATCACTCAATTTGTTAAACAGCTACTTGCCGCAAAACAGGCAGAGACTCCCCATTGTGATATATCGAGTTCCCAGATCCATTTGATCAATACCCCCATATCAACGGAACTGTTCCATGAGCTCGAATCAATATCATCTGAGTACCATCGTGATATTAATTGTCTTGCGGGGGATCTTTTAGCCCTCGCACTTAAAGAAGCGATTGAGCATATTCCGAGAAAAGAGAAAGCTCATTTAGACAAGGTGCGTCATGCCCACGAAGTTGAAGAGGCAGAGCAACTGAAAGAACAAAGCGTCTATGATGCGGGTGGAACTTAGTCGTTAAGTTTGCAGTTGCCATCCCCCTCAAAACATGCGGAGTTAAAACTCTATTCATGGGGGGGATTTCATCCCATATACTCAACGCCGTTTGCAAGTCTCTTTACGAGAGGTAGGGTCACTTTAGCGTGAGATCACGGCTAGCAAAGTAAAAAGGGCTTTTTTCCTAATCCGAGAAAAATTGATGGCTGATTAGGAATAGATACTTTTCGAACCTTGAGTTTGAAATATTCAGTGTTACGAATTTAGTTGACACACCGACCAGGAAGACCCACGATTCTTTCAGGGATGGTGGCATTCATTTTCTTCTCCCTATTAATTTGTCGAATAACTCCATATAACCATAGGGTTATATTGGGTTATCCTCTCTTCTCTCATCTGTGTCGGCGGAGAAGAGCTGTCGTTGTCGCTATTTCTTTGTTAATATCAAGTGGTTATACAATAATAATCTTTTTTTACTGAAAATTTGGGCCAACCGGAATGACTGAAAAATCTCAATTAAAGCGCTGTAAAGATTTTAAAATTGCAATACTCATTCCGTGTTTCAATGAGCAAAATACCATTGGCCTGGTAGTGGAAGGATTTCGTGAGGTGTTACCCTCTGCCCATATTTACGTGTACGATAATAACTCGACCGATGGGACGATGAATGTGGCTCAGCAGGCTGGTGCAACAGTGGGGTCTGAAAAGTTACAGGGCAAAGGCAACGTAGTGCGAAGAATGTTCGCTGATATCGAAGCTGATGTCTATTTATTGGTCGATGGCGACGACACTTACAGCACCAAAAATTGTGTCGAGCTAGTTGATAAATTGGTTGAAGAAGACCTGGACATGATTAATGCTGCTCGGGTGCCGAGCAGTGAGGCAGCTTTCCGGCCAAACCATAAAGCCGGTAATGTGCTGTTGACCCGAATTGTGGGCGCTATCTTTGGTAGAAGATTCAAGGATGTGCTGTCCGGTTATCGAGTGTTTTCTCGAAGGTTTGTAAAATCCTTTCCGGCAATTTCAAGTGGTTTTGAAATTGAAACTGAATTGACTATTCATGCGCTGGAACTACGTATGCCAGTAGCAGAGATCGACACGCCATACAAGGAACGTCCATTAGGTTCTGTTAGTAAGTTGAACACCTATAAAGACGGGTTTAAAATTTTAAAAACCATTCTGGTTCTAACCAAAGAGGAAAGACCGCTTCAATTTTTTTTGGTACTGTCGGCCCTGTTCTCTCTAGCTTCTTTATTCTTGATGGTTCCAATCTTTATGACCTATTTGGATACAGGGTTGGTTCCGCGTTTTCCTACGGCAATTTTAGCGTCCTCATTAATGGTTCTGGCATTCCTTAGCGTTGCTTGCGGTTTGATTCTGGACACTGTGACAACGGGGCGACGTGAGATGAAACGAATGTTGTATCTCAGCATTCCTCTCCACCGTCAGTGATACACCCTATATAAGATAAAACTGCTGCGACTGTAGAAATGAAACGGATTTTTTCTCAACTGATCAGGTTTTCATTGGTCGGGGTTATGGGTTTTATTATTGATGTGGGTGTTCTAACGGCAGCTATTTTTTTCTTGTACCTTGGGCCATATTACGGAAGGTTGCTTTCCTATCTGATCGCGGCCAGTTCAACCTGGTTTATGAATCGTCACTTCACTTTTCCAGGATCGGAAAAAAATGGGTTTCATCGTCAGTGGGGAAAATTTCTAATGGTGAATGCCCTGGGTGGTGTCATTAACCTTGGTGTCTATACAGTCTGCATATCCGGTGTCATTTTTGGAGCTGTCACGCCTGTTACTGCTGTTGCGTTTGGTTCTTTGGCTGGCCTGGCATTTAATTTTGGGGCTTCACGTCGTTGGGTATTTCAGAATAGGAAGGAATTATGACGGAAAAGTTTCAGGTTGAGGTCAGTTTGGCTCGGTATAAAATATTAATTATCTGTTCAGCCTTTATTTTTTTACTAGGAAAATTTTTTCTGATTGGTCAAGTTGATCTATTTCAGGATGAGGTTTTTTACTGGCAGGAAAGTCAGCGTTTAAGCATCGCATACAGTGATATGCCCTTTATGACGGCATGGTTGATCCACCTGGGAACAAGTGTTCTGGGTAATTCGACAATGGGTGTACGGCTCGTTTTTTTATTATTAGGTAGTTTAATTCCGCTGCTGATGTACTGGGTGGCAAAACCTGTTGTTGGCAGGGATAGGGCTTTTTACGCCGGCGGACTGTGCCTGTTTATGCCCCTGCTTTGTTCTATGGGCTCTATTGCTGCACCCGATGTGGCATTGGTTGTCCTGGATCTTTTGGCTTTGGGGTTTTTTGAACGTGCAACACGCACGGGTGCTTTCAGTTACTGGGTATTAACCGGGGTGATGATGGCCCTGGGGTTTTGCACCCACTACCGTTTTTTGCCTTTTGTTGCTGCCGGAATGCTTTATTTGATTGTCACTGAGAAAGGGCGTCGGTGTTGGCGAAGCCCCGGAGTCTGGGTATCGGGGTTGATTGGTTTGACGGGCGTGCTACCGCTGGTTTATTTCAATTTCAGTTACGATAATGCAGCGGTTGCATATCATTTTATGGAAAGACACCCCTGGGAATTTAAGGCAAAAGGTTTGCTGTATCCTCTGGAGCAGGCACTGTTGGTGACACCGCTTTTTTTCGGGTTTTTAATAGCGGTATTGATCAGTTTGTTTAAGGTGGCGCGTGGTGGCGATGACCGTGCCTCTTTATTCGTCCTGTTTGTTTTGGTTCAGTCGGGTGTATATTACCTGTTAAGCCCTTTTACGGATCAGTCCAGAGTCTCCTTTCACTGGCCCTTGTCAGGTTACCTACCACTGTTGGTTTATATGCCAGGCTATATGCTGAACTTTGTCGGCCAGGCTCCCTCCTTGTTCCGTGCGAGGTTAAGAAGAATATTCGTTGTCGTTACCCTTGCCTTTGGGCTTTTTGTAGGTGTGTTTTTATTATTTGCTCATGGAATGCAGGGTTTTTATGACAAGTTCTCACCTCAATTAAATAGAGGGTTTGTTGCAAGTAATTCCAACTTTGCAGGCTGGAAAGAGATGGCAGAGAAAGCGGATGATCTGGTAATGCAGGCTTCAAAAAATCCTGAAATACAAGATGTGAACATCCTGGTCGGTGAGCATTATGTGGTGGCAAGCCAGCTGGAATTTTATTTGGGAGAGCGTTATCAAGTTTATACAGTGGACAATGATAAAGCGGGGAAGGATGGAAGGTCTTTACAACTCAGGCTTTGGGATGTTGATACTCTGGGTTTATTGAAACGCGCAGGTGAAAATGCACTGATCACGTTGTTGGTTACCGAACGAGGCAAGTATTCAGCCCGCAAGCACAAAAGAGCCATTGAACAGCTGTGCGCCATTTTTTCCGATGTAACGAAGCTGCATCAGCTTTCACTCTGGGGTGGTATAAAGGGCTATGAATTTTATTACGGGGAAAATATACAGCCTCGGCTGACTGAGAATCTTGAGTGTGTTGCTGCAAATTTAAAACCGATCAACTGGAAATACTAAAACCACAGCCAATCAAAATGCCCCAATCCAACTGAACCATTCATGTGTAGTTGCAGGGGAGCCAGTTCTCTGAACAGGCTGCCAAGTATGCCGTGGGAAATCGCCAGAGGTATAATGGAACCGTAGCGTTGATAAAGATAAGACCAACATGCTCCTATCAAAAACGTAGCTGACATTAAAGAAAAGTTAGGTGCGTGTACTAGAGAAAACAGAAAGCCAGCAAGAATAGCAGCGAAAATGGCAACACGGGTTGAAGGTTTCCGGTTAGCGTTGATGCTGGATAAAATCAGGCCGGTCAGAATCGGACCCAGGTAAATCTGTTGGACAACTCCCCAGAAGGGGTAAACTAAAAACCCTTCTAAAAGCTTACTCCAGTTTGTGGAGGAAAATCGTCCATAATAAATGCTCAAAAATATCATTAATCCAGCGATGGGCAGCGTTAAAAATAATACCCTCAGCGTTTCAGCTTTTGAGGGCCATATTAACCCAAGTTTTTTCGGCCAGTTACTGCCGTACCGGTGGGATAGTAAGAAAATAGAAACAAACAGAAATCCAAAGGCATTGCTTATGAAAAGCCAGTCGAGACTTTGTGCTGAAAGTAGCCAAAGCAGTGTCGAGAACACCAAAACCAACCCTAATTCTGTACGGGCGCTGAGTTGGGTTGAAGCCTTTTTTACGTAGATAAGGAATAAAGCGGTGCAGCCAATGGTGAGTAGAGATATCAGGAGCAAAGACCTGCGCCAAGTGGTTAGTGGGTCTGCTAAATCCTCTTTCAAGACGGATGCTTGCGTAATCATCTTGTTAAAATTAATAGGGCGGGGGAAAAAGATGACCTGAGGGGCCTTCTTTTTTATCTCTTCCTGAAGCCACAGTGAGGATTGTGGTAACCGCCAGGGACTGGCATCAACAACAATAGAGGTGCTTCCTCGTAGTGCCGCAATTTGCCTACCTATACTCTCCCACGATTGGGTCAATAGGTTTACGCTCAAAATTGAATCGCGTAATGATTCTACAGTTGTTTTTTGTGTGTTTGTGTTCGAGCCAGATAGGTCGGAGCTTGGTAAGAATTTAATCCAGTCAATAGAAAAATCTATTCCTGAGTGAATAAGTGGGTCAAGTCGCACGCCTGTAACAATCTGCGTCTGTCCGCCCCATTGCCTGGTTTGTACCTGTATTTTCCCTTTGTTATTGCTGAACGCCTGCCATTTACGGTTGTTTAATGGAAGAGTGATAGTTTGCCATCCAACCCCAACAGGAATGTTTGAAGTACCATAAACAACTTTACCCGTCTCCAGAAAATGAAGATGTAGTTGCATCTGGCTTCTCGCACTGCTGAAAAACCGGATTTGTATAACATCGTAAATTTTGGCATCAAGTGTTCGCCCCTTAAAATTTAACCAGAAATACGGATCTTTACCCTTTGATCGGGCTTTTAACAGACCCTTTTCAAAATGAAGATTGTCAAGATCATGTTTCTCAAGTTCAAGCAGCTCGCCCTCTTGTTCCATGTCCCAGAAAAAGAGTGTTTCATGACGAATAGAGGCACTGACCTCGAATAAAGCGCGCTGGGTAAAAAAATAATCCTGTAGTGCGAGGCAGCCTTGCATCAGCAGATAAAGGCCAGCTAAGAAGAGCGTGAAAACACTAAAAGAGAATGTTAGAGAATTTCGAGTTGGCATGAATATATATGTCAGCACATTAAACGTGAGCGTCAGTGTTGATTCGCATTAAGGGTGTTGTTGAGTATACATTGCTAGTTTCTGACGTGGAATGATGGATTCCATAACTGTGTGCAAAGGTCTCTAGTGATGCTTCTTGAACAGGCTCAACTTAAGGGCGGGATTCTTCTCTCCTATAACCATTAGGGCTAATACGAATGGGTGAGAGACAGGAATAAATAGGTATGCTCTAATTCATGTATCACACGGAAGTGAGTTTGTCTCAGGAAGAGACTGCCCGGAAAGGAAGCCAAAGGAGCCTGAGGTGCCCAATATTACAAGGAGGTAATTGAGGGCACCTTATCTTAAATATTCGTAACCTGAGAGTATGCCCGGATCAAAAAAGTCTGCGCAACCTCTGTGCATACCTCCCAAAGCTTTGGGAAAAATATCCACCGATAGGGTGGCTACAGGTTTTGTGAGCTCACCATGCATATCAATATATTGCATATTTTGACCGAGGGTAGTTTTAACCCTGGTTGCGACGGTAATGTGGATCAGGTTGGTCAACCGCTGCCTGATAGGTTTCTTTGAAGGGGAACAGAGCCTTCGCAGCTGACTCGATACATTTTCCATCCTTGAGCCTGTAGCTGTCAAAACCGCAACGTCTCATATAGCTAAGCTGATCCTGTAGGACATCGCCAATGGCACGAATTTCTCCCTGGTAGCCATAGCGCTCTCTAAGAAGCCTTGCAGTGGAATAGCCACGGCCATCTGTAAAAACCGGGAAGTTGATGGCGATCAGATCAATTGCTTGCAGTTGACCTGCAATAGTTTCAAGCTGAATATCACTTTCCAACCAGACCCCTTGTTTCCCTTGACGCTGTTTAAGTGCTTCCCTGTTGGATTGCCAGAATTCCAGAGGCAAAATCAGATCCCCTCGAGGAAGATTTTCCAGGGTTAGCTCAGCTGCGGATTCGATCAGTTTCCAGCTGTTCTCTGGGGTGCTGCCATCGTTATAGATGATTTTTTCAGGCATTGGTATAGACCCTCTTCTTGAATGGCTTGATACCGATGCGCCGATAGGTGTCGATGAATCGTTCGCCTTGAATGCGCTGCTCAAGATATTCATTGATGATTTTTTCAATAACGTCAGCGACCTCAGCTTCACTAAATGATGGCCCGATAATTTTACCGAGCGCTGTGTTATGGCTGGAATCACCCCCTAGACTAATTTGGTAAAATTCAGCCCCTTTTTTATCCACGCCCAGGATGCCTATATGTCCAATATGGTGGTGGCCACAGGCATTCATGCAGCCAGAAATATTGAGATCTAGTGGGCCAATATCATACTGAAAATCCAGGTCGGCGAAGCGTTGCTGGAGCTGGTTGGCAATGGGGATAGATTTAGCATTGGCCAGTGCGCAAAAATCTCCGCCAGGACAACAGATCATATCGGTCAGAAGCCCCCTGTTGGGTGTGGCAAAGCCATTGGCGCTGGCTATTTTCCATAGAGCAAAAAGATCAGAACGTTTAACGTCAGCCAGCACGATATTTTGGTCATGGGTTACTCTTAGCTCGCCGAAACTGTACTGGTCTGCCAGATCTGCCAATAGGCTCATCTGTTGGTCGGTTGCATCGCCAGGGGTTTGCCCGAGTTTTTTTAAAGTCAGGGTTACAATGCTGTATCCTGGGCGCTTATGAGAGTCGGTGTTCTGCTTAACCCAGGTTGCAAACTGGGTGTCCTCGGCCAGTTGCTGCTCATATCCGGCATCTGATTGCTTGAGCTCTTCATAAGCGGGCTCAGTAAAGAAAGATTTAAGGCGGGCGATCTCCTCATTGGTGACTGTGATAGGCCCATCTTTGAGGTGTTGCCACTCTTCATTAACCGCTTCCGCAAATTTTTCCGGCGTCATGGCTCGTACCAGAATCTTGATGCGTGCCTTGAATTTGTTATCGCGCCGACCGAAACGGTTATAGACTCGCAATATCGCCTCAAGGTAGCTGAGCAGATGTTTTTTGGGTAGCCAGTTGCAGATGATGCTGCCAATGACCGGGGTGCGCCCCAGGCCTCCGCCAACCAATACTCTGAACCCTATTTCGCCAGTTTCATTGGCTGTCAGGTAAAGGCCGATATCATGCACGGCGGTGGCTATCCGGTCATTATCAGCGCCATTGACGGCGATTTTGAACTTGCGTGGTAGGTAGGCGAACTCAGGGTGAAAGGTAGACCACTGGCGAATCAGTTCAGCCCAGGGGCGGGGGTCTTCAGTTTCGTCAAGGGCGACACCGGCGAACTGGTCCGAAGTGGTGTTTCTAATACAGTTGCCGCTGGTCTGAATGGCGTGCATCTGCACGCTGGCCAGGTCTGCAAGAATATCTGGTACCCGCTCTAGTTTTGGCCAGTGGTACTGTATGTTTTGTCGGGTGCTGAAATGCCCGTAGCCCTTATCATAGGTTTTAGCGATATGTGCCAGCATACGCATCTGCCTGGATGAAATCAGGCCATAGGGGATCGAAATTCTTAACATCGGCGCATGGCGCTGAATATAGAGGCCATTTTGCAGACGTAGGGGCAGAAACTCCTCCTCCGTCAGTTCTCCGGCCAGGTAGCGCCGGGTTTGGTCACGGTACTGTTTGACGCGGTCATCGACCATTTGCTGGTCGCAGGCGTTATATGCATACATGGGTGAATTGAGTTCTCTGTAATCTGATTTAAATGCAGTTTGTGTCGCAGGCGAATGATACTTCTAATTACCTGTTCGTTAAATGAATAAATTCATATATGTTTAGCTC
>CAYYRK010000103.1:0-8728 GCA_964473915.1 uncultured Pseudomonadales bacterium | reverse complement strand
TGGAAGACTCTTCAGCGTAGACTTATCTATAGTCCGGAAAGCCTCCTGGCTTGAATCACTAAAGGTCTATTCTACCTCCGGCTCCAGGGCCTTGATTCTTTCATAAAAAGAGTTGTTCAGAGGGGTTTCTAGTTGAAATTTTCTGGCCTGTTCGCACAAATATCCGGTGATGGCATCAATCTCTGTTCGCCTACCATTGCGGATATCCTGACACATGGAGGAATAGTTGGCAGCGGTGGCCTGCATGATTTGCAGAACCTGGTCGTATAGTTCATGGTGCAAGTTGATATTGAGCGCGCAAAGAAGCGGCTCTATCTCTGCGCAAGCAGCTCTTATTTCAGACATTTTTTTAGGCTTATCAAGCAGCATGCCTGTTTTACAACCCATAAGTGCGGTCACAGGGTTGATAGCACAATTGACCGCTAGCTTAAGCCACAGGCTCCGCAACATATCATTGTCCCATGATGCATTCAGAGCTCGGTTATTGGTCAGTGGCGCCAGCAGTTTGGCTAGCCCGGCCTGTACTTTGGCCGGATCAGAATCAAGTGAACCCAGGCGGGTATAGCCGGTTCCTGCGTAGACTATATGGAATCTGTTTTTGCGGTAAGCCCCTTCGGTGGTGATGGCACATATCAGTGGTAGATGTTTGAAGCGCAGTTGTGCTTGTTGCTGAACCCCAAGGCCATTTTGCATCAAGATGACCAGCGCATTCTCATCAAGGTGGTCTCGTAACCGCTCCAGAGCCTCCAGGGTGTCGAAGGTTTTTGTGCACACCATCAGCCGTTTGATTTTCTGTTCCTGTCTGCCTGCAATGGCTGCGTCTACAGGTATAGACAGGGTTTTACCCTGTTGCTCCAGCAAAAGACCACCGCCTGATTGGAACTCGTCCAGTCGCGCCTGGTTTCTGAGAAGCAATATAACCTGTTCGCCTGCAAGAGCCAGTTTTGCCCCCCACAGGGAGCCCATGGCCCCCGCACCCAGAATATGCCAGGGAGGATTATTGACGGACACTGCTGTTTCCATTCATTTTAGCTAAGTAGTGTAAAAACAAGATTAGAGTACTGCTGTACGGATTTGCAAGAATACGATAAATTGGCTGGCGCAAAAAGAAAATAATTAGGAGCAAAACAATATGCCGTCTTTTGATGTGGTGTCTGAAATAGACAAACAAGAGGTTAAAAACGCCGTTGACCAGGCAAATCGAGAAGTAGGTACCCGTTATGATTTTAAGGGTGTTGATGCTCGTTTCGAGCAATCAGACCAGCTAGTGACTCTGGTAGCGCAGGCGGATATCCAGATAAAACAGATGTTGGATATTTTGCAGAGCAAATTGTTCAAGCGTAACGTGGATGTCGCCTGCCTGGAGTGCGGAGAGGTGATCATGTCAGGCATGCAGGCAAAAATGGAGGTGAAACTACGAGAGGGTATTGAAACGGTTCTGGCAAAACGCATCGTGAAGATGATTAAAGATAAAAAAATGAAGGTACAATCTGCCATTCAGGGTGATCAGGTCAGGGTAACGGGTAAAAAAAGAGATGATCTTCAGGCTGTAATGGCCATGCTCAAGGAGGCTGATATCGATATGCCACTGCAGTTTACGAATTTCAGGGACTGATTCATCACTGCGCGGGTTGTGAAGACCGATAGAGAGGGGCGGCGCACCTGGGGTGAAGCGGTAGCGGTCTACTTCCGCCCTCAAATTATGGCTATGCTGTTTTTGGGTTTCTCTGCAGGACTGCCCTTTCTATTGGTATTTTCCACACTTAATGTCTGGCTGACAGAAGCCGGTGTTACCCGGACGACCATCGGTTTTTTTAGCTGGATTGGCATCACCTACTCCATCAAAGTGTTTTGGGCGCCGGTGGTGGATAGCGTTAAACTGCCGCTGTTGCATCGCTATCTTGGTCAGCGTAGAAGCTGGATGTTGCTTGGGCAGCTGGGGGTTGCGCTGGGCCTGGTTTTAATGGCGAACTCTCAACCTGCCCAGCAAACTGCAACGCTAGCCGCATTTGGCTTGCTGGTGGCCTTTTCATCAGCAACTCAGGATGTCAGTATTGACGCCTATCGCATTGAAGCCGCGCTCAAGGAGCATCAGGCAGCTATGTCCGCCAGCTATGTATTTGGCTATCGTTTGGCACTTCTTGTGGCTGGCGCTGGAGCCCTGTATTTGGCTGAATATTTCAGCTGGCCACTGGCCTATATGGTTATGTCGAGTCTGATGCTGGTTGGTGTTGTTACTGTATTTCTGGTGAGTGAGCCAGAACCGGGTCGTCCGGCAGCGGTTGAAGGGCTTGGTGTCCGGGTTGCGGGACATATGCATGGTCAGTCGAAAATCGCCTACTTTTCGCAAAAATGTGCTATCTGGGTTGCAGATTCCGTGGCGGCGCCATTCCTGGATTTCTTTAAGCGCAATGGTTGGTGCGCGCTACTGATTTTGCTATTGATCGCCACGTATCGCATCAGCGATATTACCATGGGGGTAATGGCTAACCCTTTTTATCTGGATATGGGGTTCAGCAAGACTCAGATTGCGGATGTCACCAAGGTGTTTGGGTTTTTCATGACTATTGCCGGGTCGGCAATGGGAGGGGTGCTGGTTGCCAAGTACGGCATTCGCCCGATCCTGTTAATCGGTGCCAGTATGGTAGCACTGACCAATCTGTTATTTGCCTGGATGGCGTTGGGTGACCCTGACATCTGGCAGTTGGCTCTGGTTGTGAGCGCAGATAATTTGAGTGGTGGTTTGGCAGTAGTGGCTTTTATCGCCTATCTGTCCAGCCTGACCAGTAGTGCATACACTGCCACCCAGTATGCGTTGTTTAGTTCTTTGATGACACTGCCGGGCAAGTTTTTTGGTGGTTTTTCCGGTGTAATTGTTGATGGTTTTGGCTACCCCCTGTTTTTCATGGTGGCTGCGGGAATGGGGGTGCCTGCAATTATTCTGGTCTGTGTGCTATGGTATCTGGGGCGAGATAAGATCCTTGGAAGCTATGAGTCTGGTGATAGATAGTTGCCAGAAAGCAAAGCATTACCCCTGTTCATTTTCTCCCTATAGCGGGATAATGGGCGGACTCTGAAGCAAGCAGGAAAAATGTGAGACTACTCTTCTTTCTTTTTTTATTAACCTCCATTATTGAGATCATACTATTGATCGAAGTGGGTGGATATATTGGTGCTGTGAATACAGTGCTACTGGTTGTACTGACTGCTTTTATAGGTAGTCTGATGTTAAAGCGGCAGGGCCTGGCTACCTTTCTGCGTGCACGCGAGCGAATTGATAGCGGACAAATACCCCTGCAGGAGATGGTAGAAGGGATCTGTCTGGCTGTGGGTGGAGCTCTGTTAGTTACCCCCGGGTTTGTCACAGATATAGCGGGTTTTGCTCTGTTGATACCGCGCACTCGGCGTTGGCTGGCAGCCAGTCTTGGCATGCGGTTGCATAGCTATGCAGCAGGGGCAGCTCATGGCGGGCCTGGTCAGTCGACAAAATACTATAATGAGTCGGACGACGTGATAGAGGGTGAGGTTGAGCCTGATGAGTCCAAGCATCTAAAATGATAAGCCAATTGGCATTGGCAAAATTTTTGAACCAGGTGTATAACGAAATCCTAAAAGATTGTGCTGCAGGTGTTGAATTTCGCCCAAGTAACCCCATTAATGTCCCACGGCCTTGAATTGAAGTCCTCTTTTAGCTCATAAGTTTATGAGAAGGGGGTGGTTTCTGGTTCGTGAGAATTTATGCTGTATTGGCGAGAGGAATAGACTGTGCAGCTATTAACTGTCATTTACAAAGTTTGTTTCATTAAATAAATTAGGAGAATAGCTATAATGAAAATCCGTCCTTTATACGATCGAATTGTTGTTCGTCGTGGGGAAGAAGAGACCACCACGGCAGGTGGCATCGTATTGCCAGGATCTATCGCTGAAAAGCCTAATCAAGGTGAAGTGGTCGCTATTGGCGAGGGGAAATTGCTCGACAATGGAGAGGTTCGTCCCTTGGCAGTTAAAGTCGGTGACAAGATTATTTTTGGAAAATATGCTGGTAGCAACACTATCAAAGTTGATGACGAAGAGCTGTTGATTTTGAACGAAAGTGAAATATTCGGTGTAGTAGAAGGTTAAGAGCATCAGTAGAAAGCTGATTGAATCCTTCAAATTCCTCCAATTTAAACATAAAGGAAAATAGAAATGGCTGCTAAAGAAGTATTGTTTGGCGATGCTGCCCGTCAAAGTCTGGTTGATGGTGTAAATGTTCTGGCAAATGCCGTTAAGGTAACCTTGGGTCCTAAAGGACGTAATGTTGTACTTGATCGGTCTTTTGGGGCGCCAACCGTAACAAAGGACGGTGTGTCTGTTGCCAAAGAGATCGAGCTCAAAGATAAGTTTGCAAATATGGGCGCTCAGATGGTTAAAGAGGTTGCATCCCAAACCTCTGATGTTGCTGGTGATGGTACGACTACTGCAACTGTATTAGCGCAGTCTATTATGGCCGAAGGTCTTAAATCAGTCGCTGCAGGCATGAATCCCATGGATCTCAAGCGTGGCATTGATAAGGCTGTTGTCGTTGCGGTTGCAACGCTGGAAGGCCTGGCTAAACCTTGCACAGATGGAAAATCGATCGCGCAGGTTGGCACTATCTCTGCAAATAGCGACAGCGCTGTTGGCGATATCATCGCCGACGCGATGGAGAAAGTAGGCAAAGAAGGTGTGATCACTGTAGAAGAGGGTAGTGGTCTTGAGAATGAGCTGGATGTGGTTGAAGGCATGCAGTTTGACCGCGGTTACCTGTCTCCCTACTTTATTAATAACCAGGAGACAATGGGCGTAGATCTTGAAACCCCCTATATATTACTGGCTGACAAGAAAATTTCTAATATTCGTGAAATGCTGCCGCTGCTTGAAGCGGTTGCAAAGTCAGGTAAACCTTTGCTGATCATCGCTGAAGATGTGGAAGGTGAAGCGCTTGCTACCCTGGTGGTTAATAATATGCGCGGCATCATGAAGGTTGCGGCTGTTAAGGCACCAGGATTCGGCGATCGTCGTAAGGCGATGCTGCAGGATATCGCTGTTTTGGCTGGCGGTGTGGTAATTTCCGAGGAGATCGGTTTGAGCCTGGAAGGTGCTACCCTGGATGATCTTGGTACGGCCAAACGAGTGACTATCACAAAGGAAAATACCACCGTCATTGATGGCGCTGGAAATACTGCGGACATCGAGTCGCGAGTTGGCCAGATCCGCGCTCAGATCGAAGAAACATCTTCAGACTATGATCGTGAAAAACTGCAGGAACGAGTGGCCAAACTGGCCGGTGGTGTTGCTGTGATTAAAGTGGGCGCTACTACCGAGATTGAGATGAAAGAGAAGAAGGCTCGTGTCGAAGATGCGCTGCATTCAACTCGTGCTGCGGTAGAAGAGGGTGTGGTTGCTGGTGGTGGTGTTGCGCTGGTGCGCGTGCTGCAGTCCATGGAAGATCTTACGGGTGACAATGATGACCAGACAGTCGGTGTTCATATACTGCGCCGTGCGATGGAATCGCCACTGCGCCAGATCGTAACCAATGCCGGTGAAGAAGCCTCTGTGGTGCTGGATAAAGTCAAAGCTGGTGAAGGTAACATGGGTTACAACGCAGCCAACGGTGAGTATGGTGATATGCTGGAAATGGGTATTCTCGACCCTACCAAAGTAACACGTAGCGCACTGCAAAATGCGGCATCTATTGCTGGCCTGATGATTACTACCGAATGTATGGTAGCTGACGAACCCGATGAGGGTGGTGCAGCTGGCGGTGGTATGCCAGATATGGGTGGTATGGGTGGTATGGGTGGTATGGGCGGAATGATGTAATACCCCTTATCTGCCGATAACGCTAAAAACCCCGCTTAATGCGGGGTTTTTTATGTCTATTATTTGGCGTTTAAGCTATGGGTCAGCTAGCCTGGGGGTTTCAGCAGAATCAGGAGGGTTAATCCTGGATTCCTCAGTTGACCGCTCCATTCTAATAGTAACTTGTTGATATGAATGCAATTAGTTTCGATCCATCTCTTTATCCGCTGCATTGTGCCGTTACAAGCGCACACTCTATCCTGTCCAACTGAGGATTCTAGGTTAATCGAAGTGGCGGGTGTTTTTCTGGATGGTTGTAAATGCTGCCGGGTTTTCTCGGAAAACCCGGTTGGATCACGAGACTCTGCACTATGTATTGATGTACATAGGAAATTTAAAAACCTCGCAACCACCTATAAATTATAGGTGGAGAAAGGTTCTCAAACTTCCCGGTACATCAATACTTGCTCTATGTTTTTAACACTTGGCTGTGTTTCATAGGATTGATGGCTCCCTATTGCTGTCTGATAGACTCTGGCCGGGTCTCATGCGCACGTTTGATAACATATTGACGAATATCCTCGGCGTCCGCTTCACTCAAGGTGCCCTGAAATTTCGGCATACCCAGCTTGGCAAAAGCTCCGTCTACAACAATGGACTTCCAGATGGCATGTTTTTCTGGAGCGATTCGGCGTAGATCAGGTAATACCCCTCCGGAGACGGCACCGTCACCATGGCACATAAAACAGCGGGTAAAAAACAGGGTTTTGCCGCGTGCGACCTGTTCAGGATCGCCTGCCATTGGCGGAGGTTCAGGGAAATCAACTGCAGCTACTTTAACGGGAGGAAGCGACTTTTTGCCGCCCAGCTTAAACGTTAGTATCCGGCTGCGTGGTTGTTGCCCTGTATGAATGGACAGGCCAAAAATTGTGCCCCAGCCAACGGCAACGCTCACGTACTGCTCTCCGTTTACGCGGTAAGTAATGGGCCCTGCAACAACACCGGTTTGAGCCAGGTATTTCCACAGTTGCTCTCCATTGTCGGCACGATAGGCGCGGAATTCGCCGCCAGGTGTGCCCTGAAATATAAGGTTGCCCGCAGTGGCAAGAATGCCGCCATTCCAGGGGCCTGGGTGTTCAATGTGGAAGGCTTCCTCCTGCTTGACGGGATCCCAGGCCAATAATCGTCCCTTAATAAGCGGTAAGATTTTTTTGAGTTCTTCCGGATCCTCCGGCAGTGCAGAAGGTTCAAAGCTTACGCTTAGATTCCAGAAGCCAGGGCTGTATTTAAAATTTGGGTCCCGGTTGTAGACAAAAGATGCTTCCTGGGCAGGAATATAGACCAGACCAGTGTCCGGGCTATAGGCCATGGGGTGCCAGTTGTGCCCGCCGAATGGTGATGGAAACTGCAGTTCGTTTTCGTTCTCGTAGCGTGCATTTGCGGTCTCTACAGGGCGGCCCGTTTGCAGGTCAACGTGGGTGGCCCAGCTTACTGGTACATAGTTATTTGCGGAGATGAGTTCGCCCGTAGCACGATCTATGACATAGAAGAAGCCATTTTTTGGAGCCTGAGTGAGTACCTTGCGGGTTTTTCCGTCGATCTCCAGGTCCATTAAAATGATATCCTGAGTTGCGGTGTAATCCCATGAATCTCCGGGAGTGGTCTGGTAGTGCCAGACATATTCGCCACTGTCAGGGCGTACGGCAACAATGGAGGAGAGGAACAGGTTGTCTCCGCCCTGTGGGCTGCGAACATTTCGATCCCATGGAGAGCCGTTTCCTACCCCAAAATACAGGAGATCCAGATCAGGATCATAGGCCATAGCGTTCCAGACTGTTCCACCGCCGCCATATTTCCACCACTCTCCAGTCCAGGTATCAGCAGCAGCCTTCATCGTATCACTTTCAAAACCATTGGCAGGATTGCCCGGTACTGTATAGAACCGCCAGATCTGTTCGCCAGTTTCAGCATCGTAGGCGCTGATGTAGCCGCGTACACCGTATTCTGCGCCACTGTTGCCGATAAGGATTTTTCCTTTTACTGCGCGTGGGGCCCCGCTAATGGTGTAGGGTTGGCTGGTGTCTGTGGTTTGGACATCCCAGACTGGTTTTCCTGAGCTTGCATTCAGAGCGATCAGGCGGCCATCAATGGTACCGACATATATTTTATCTCCCCAGGCGGCTACACCCCGGTTGATAACATCACAACAGGCGTGAGCACCCTTTTCGTGTGGTACCTGGGGGTCATAGGTCCACAGCTCCCTGCCCGTTGCAGCGTCCATGGCGTAGACTTTTGACCAGCCCGAGGTGGTATACATGCGCCCGTCAACAACGAGAGAAGTGGCTTCCATGCCGCGTTGTACAGGGATGTCGTAGTACCAGGCAAGCCCTAGTTCATTTGCGTTGTCGGTATTAATTTGTGTGAGAGGGCTATAGCGCTGTTCAGAGTAGGTTCGGCCATACGTGAGCCAATTATCGCCATCTGCTGCTGCATTAGGCAGGCGGTCTTTAGAAAGAGTGAAAGAGGTTGGTATAGAGGTGGTTGTTGCTTGAGCCTCAGTGAGAGAAGGTTTTCTTGCAGGCTCTGAGCATGCGTTTTGCAGTAGGATCGCCAAGATACATAGGGTTTTGCTAAAGCATTTGTTGGCTAATTTGTTCATGTCTATTCCTGGAATCCAGATTTTTGGAAGGGTGTTGCAGTCAAAAAGGATATTTAAATCTCTGAGGTTAGTCTAGCGCGGCTAATTTTTGAAAGCCATAGTAGAATCCCGTTTCACATCCAGTGATGTTTTTTAGGGTTATGAGGTCTTTGAGGGAGGTTCAGGTAAAGCAACAGGATGCACGATGTACAAAGAGAGGCTTTGTGAAGTTTATGAAAATTACAGTTATATAGAGACCTTTGCACG
>CAYYRK010000102.1:0-8742 GCA_964473915.1 uncultured Pseudomonadales bacterium | reverse complement strand
AAAACAGCACAGCTTGATTTTATCAGCAAGAGAGCCTAACTTAACCGTTCAGGTGTATTAAGCATCAGCAGGGAGGACTGATGAACAGTTTTGCTATTTATCAGAGTCCCGTAGGCAATCTGTTGCTGCAGGGGGATGGCCAGCGGCTGCTGGGTATTCAATTTTTGGGGTGCTCCACCAAGCCTGAGCTTTCATCGCTTTGGCAGCAACGTTTGGGGCCTTTCAAAGAGTGTATGGCGCAGCTCGACGCTTATTTTTGCGGGCAGCTCACCTGTTTTGAGCTGCCGTTAACCCTGCAAACTACGCCTTTTCGTAAAAAAGTGCTGGCTGCGCTGCAACAGATCCCCTATGGGAAAACCTGCTCCTATGGCGAAATAGCCGTGCAGGTGGGTAATCCGCAAGCGGCAAGAGCCGTGGGCGGCGCGGCACATCATAACCCAATTCCCATTATCATCCCCTGTCACAGGCTGATAGGTGCCAGTGGCCAGCTGACCGGCTTCGCAGCCGGATTAAAGATTAAAAAATACCTGTTGGATCTTGAAAAAAAGCATCTCTAAAAGTCTCCAGTTTTTGAAAGATTCATGTAAAATAGCGCTTTTTTCAGGGCTGCTCAGAATATTGTCAAGCAATACAGCGTCATCCCTGGTTCGTATAAGCTCAGGAGTCACAGCATGTTTAGTTCTGCCGAAAAAATTTCCGATTTTGATAAGGAGTTATGGTCTGCGATACAGCATGAGGTTGTTCGCCAGGAGGAGCATATTGAGCTGATTGCATCGGAAAATTATGCCAGCCCCAGGGTTTTACAGGCTCAGGGGACCGTGTTGACCAATAAATATGCAGAGGGATATCCGGGGCGGCGCTATTATGGTGGTTGCGAGCATGTTGATGTTGCTGAGCAGTTGGCGATTGACCGTGCCAAGGAACTGTTTGGTGCGGATTATGCCAATGTACAGCCACACTCGGGCTCGCAGGCCAATGCCGAGGTTTATATGGCCCTGATGAAGCCGGGGGAGACCGTGTTGGGTATGAGTCTGGCCGATGGCGGTCACCTGACCCATGGGGCCAAAGTAAACTTTTCAGGAAAGATCTATAACTCAGTTCAGTATGGACTGAATGAGAAAACCGGACAGATCGATTATGAACAGGTTGCGGCGCTTGCCCGTGAGCATAAACCCAAGATGATAATGGCCGGGTTTTCAGCCTATTCGCAGATTGTTGACTGGCAAAAATTTCGAGATATTGCAGATGAAGTAGGGGCCTACCTTGTGGTGGATATGGCTCACGTTGCCGGCCTGGTCGCAGCGGGGCTCTACCCCAACCCTGTGCCGATTGCTGATGTGGTAACCAGCACCACCCACAAAACCTTGCGGGGTCCGCGTGGTGGTTTGATTCTGGCGCGTGCCAACGCAGACCTGGAAAAGAAGCTCAACTCCTCGGTTTTCCCTGGCCAACAGGGCGGCCCACTGATGCATGTGATCGCAGCTAAGGCTGTGGCTTTTAAGGAAGCGATGCAGCCTGAGTTTAAGAGCTATCAGGCACAGGTAGTCAAAAATGCTGCAGTGATGGCTGATCAGTTTATACAGCGTGGTTACAAAATCGTATCGGGTGGCACCAAAAATCATCTGATGCTGGTGGATCTGATTGATCGCGGCATTACTGGAAAAGAAGCTGACGCAGCGCTGGGCCGGGCTAACATTACCGTCAACAAGAATGCTGTACCAAAAGACCCTCAATCTCCTTTTGTTACCAGCGGCCTGCGGGTCGGAACTCCTGCGGTGACCACTCGCGGCTTTGGGGAGGTTGAAATCAGTGATCTGACCCACTGGATGTGCGATATTCTTGATAATATCAGCGACGAAAATACAATCTCTCGGGTACGTGATCAGGTGCGGGATCTTTGCCTGAGGTTCCCAGTCTACCAAAACTAGCCACAAGCCCATGTTGGTATTGCAGGGTTGGATCGGTCAGCTAAACAATTTGGTTTGGGGCTGGCCGATGTTGGTTCTGATCCTGGGTGCGGGCCTTTTTCTGACGCTAGGTCTGAAACTACTGCCTCTGCGCAGGCTTGGTTACGGGCTTGTCATGCTGTGGCGGGGTCGATCCGCCGGTGGCAGTGGTCAGATCACACCCTTCAACGCCCTGATGACAGCGCTTAGCGCCACCATCGGCACAGGAAATATTGCGGGCGTTGCCACCGCTATATTTCTTGGCGGCCCCGGAGCGTTATTCTGGATGTGGTGTACCGCGCTGGTGGGCATGGCTACCAAATATGCCGAAGCGGTTCTGGCGGTCAAGTACCGAGAGGTCGATGAGGCGGGTGAATACGTGGGTGGCCCCATGTATTACATCAAAAACGGGTTATCGAAAAAATGGTGGTGGTTAGGTAGTGCTTTTGCACTGTTTGGTGCTATTGCCGGCTTTGGTATAGGTAATACCGTCCAGTCGAATTCAGTGGCTCAGGTTCTGCATGATACCTTCGGATTTGACCGGCTGGCGACAGCACTGGTCATGGCGGTACTGGTTGGCGCAGTCATTCTGGGCGGTATCAAGCGCATTGCACAGGTGGCGGGCAAGCTGGTACCGCTTATGGCGCTTGTTTACCTGCTGGCAGGGCTGATAGTCGTCCTGCTGCATCTTGGTGAAATACCTGCCGCCCTGGAACTCATTGTTAGCAGTGCCTTTACGGGCCATGCGGCAAGTGGGGGTTTTGCCGGGGCAGCGGTTTGGGCAGCTATTCGTTTTGGTGTGGCACGGGGTGTGTTTTCCAATGAGGCGGGCCTGGGCAGCGCGCCCATCGCCCACGCGGCAGCGCAAACAGATGATCCGGTGCGTCAGGGTGTTATTGCCATGTTGGGAACCTTTATAGATACGCTGTGTGTCTGTAGTGTTACCGGTTTTGCGATCATACTGACTGGAGTCTGGACCAGCGGCACAACCGGTGCAGCTTTGACTTCGAACGCTTTTGGGCAGGCAATAACCGGCGGCAACTATATTGTCAGTATTAGTCTGGCAATTTTTGCCTTTACTACCATCCTGGGCTGGAGTGTCTATGGTGAACGCTGTGTAATCTATCTTCTGGGTGAGCGGTTTGTGCTGCCATTTCGGTTGGCCTGGATTGCGGCCATACCTCTGGGTGCTCTGGTCGAGCTTGATTTCATCTGGTTGCTGGCTGATACTCTCAACGCCCTGATGGCGATACCTAATCTGATCGCACTAATACTGTTAAGTCCGGTGGTATTCAAGTTGAGCCGGGAATATTTTAGTTCCGCGCATACCCACCACATAACTCGAAAACCTTAGTTATCCTACGCAGAATTAGCGAAAACTGACTGGCCTGGAGCCCGCTAACGTCAGGGTGATCGCTTCCAGTTGATCCCAAACGCTACCGTCGCAGACCCCTTTGGCTGTTTGGTCGGCGCGACCTATTGCCAGATTGATGCGTTTCATCGCATTTTGAGACAAGCGGGAGACGGCTTTGCCTGTGATCTGCTGACGGTTTCCCCAAACGCCCTGGGCTTGCATCGCTCGCTGCAGAGGTTGGCCCTGGTCAACCGCGTGTCTTAATTTCAAAAGTTGTCGCAGCTCCCGGGCAAGCCCCCATATCAGGGCGAGGGCATCGGTGCCTTCGCCATGCAAACCTCTAAGAATACGCAGCGCATGTGCCGCGTCACCCTTTAAGGCGGTATCGATGAGGTAGAAGAGATTGTATCGAGTACTGTCGGATACAGCTTGGGTAACTATCTGTACTGTGATCTCATCCGTTTCAGATAGCAGGCTTAGTTTTTCTATCTCCTGGGCTGCTGCCAGTAAATTACCCTCGACCAGTTCGGCGAGTAACTCAACAGCCTCTCGTTGAGGTTTCAGCCCGTGCTGTTTCATCCTACGATTGATCCAGTCCGGTAGCTGTCCGGGCTCGACCGGCCAGAGAGCGACCTGGCAACCGGCCGCATCAACCGCTTTGAACCACAGCGTATTCTTAGTGCGCTTATCAAGCTTGGGCGTGATGATTAGCAGCAGACTGTCTTGTGCCGGTGATTGTGCATATCGAAGCAGCGCTTCGCGCCCCGCTTTGTCTGGTACCTTTAATAACCTGACTTCGAAGAGATTTTGCTCGGCAAAGAGTGACATGGCACTGCCGGAGTAGAAAAGTTCATCCCAGTTAAATTTAGCGTCGACATGAAAAATTTTACGGTTGGTATAACCTGCCGTGTGTGCAGCTGCACGTATGGCATCGCAGGCCTCCTGCACCAGCAGCGGCTGATCACCTGAAACCAGATAGAGCGGTTTTAATTCCCGCTGCAGCTGTTCTGCGAGTTGTTCTGGGCGAACATCCATCAGCTTTGTGGCTTAGCCTCGGTCGTTTTCAGAGCACGGTAGTGGCGCAATAGTTGTTGTACAAGTTCGCGTAGCATTTCATGGCGTAGTAACCGTTCCTCCTCGTAGGAGCCCAGCACGTTGTTTGAATCGAAAAGATAGACTTTCTCAACGGAGAGTGTGGTTGGGCCGGCAGTGATCTTTCCTGCTGAATTTTTGACTTGATAGGAGACGCTGGATATCAGGGCATATTCAGCGTCCTTGCCCCGGCTTCCGGTGCTGACAGAGCGTCGCTGTTCACTTAGCTTGCTGATGCTCAGGCTTAGGGGGGGCTTTTGAGCCATCGGTTTAAAGGTGGTGCCCAGGGTGGTTAAGGCGCGTTTCAGTGACCGGGATAGTTCGCTGTTCGGATCAGCGGTTTGCAGGTGCAGGATGCGCAGGTTATCAGGGAGAGGTTCATTGCCACGCAGATGCCATCCACAGGCGCTGAGGAAAATGATAAGTGTAGCCAGGGATGCATGGGTGAAAAATTTAACAGCTGTCATTGCTGGAGCTCCATTAATTTGCCGCTACTATATTGATCAGTTTACCAGGTACTAAAATAACCTTGCGCACCGTTTTCCCCTCTATAAAACGCTGCACGTTTTCATTGCTCAGTGCCTGTTGTTTGAGGGCGTCCGGGTCTGCATCGGCGCTGGCTTCGATGCGAGCTCTGAGTTTACCGTTAACCTGTATCACCAGTTCTATATGGGCGCGGGCCATAGCGGATGGATCAGCGGTGGGCCAGCTGGCATCGATGACAGGTTCTTCATGACCCAGCTCCAGCCAGAGCTCATGGCTGATATGGGGCACAACCGGTGCCAGTAGTAAAACCGCTGTTTGCAGCGCTTCACGTTCTACGGCAAGGCCTGGTGTGGATTTTCTGTCGGCTTTTTTGTACACCTCATTGAGCAGTTCCATTACCGCAGCGATGGCGGTATTGAAGGTCTGCCGACGACCATAATCATCACTGACCTTGGCAATCGTTTCATGGGTCTTGCGCCGTAGCTCCTGCTGTTTACCTTCGACCTGAGCGGGGTCCAGTTTGCCTGGAGTTCCTGCTGCTATATGCGTGTGAACAGCTTTCCACAGCCTTCTGAGAAATCGGTGTGCGCCCTCTACTGCGCTGTCAGACCACTCCAGTGACTGTTCCGGTGGTGCTGCAAACATGGTAAAGAGGCGTACCGTGTCGGCACCGTATCGGCTGATCAGATCCTGTGGGTCTACGGTATTACCCTTGGATTTGGACATCTTGACGCCATCTTTAAGTACCATGCCCTGACACAGCAGGCGCTTGAAGGGTTCATCTGAGTTAAGGAGCCCCTCATCGCGCATCAGTTTATGGAAGAAGCGGGCATACAGCAGGTGTAAAATGGCGTGTTCTATGCCGCCCACATACTGGTCTACCGGCAGCCAGTAGTCAGCGGCTTCGGTGTCGAGCATCCCCTCCTGATATTGGGGGCAGGTGAAACGGGCGTAATACCAGGATGATTCCATAAAGGTATCAAAGGTGTCTGTTTCGCGTTCGGCCGGTTCACCGTTCAGGGTGGTTTTGCACCACTGCGCATCAGCTTTGATAGGGGAGTGTATCCCGTCCATCTCTACATCTTCTGGCAGCAGCACCGGCAGGCGATCTGTTGGAACGGGGATGTCGCCTTTGTCTGCGATATTCAATATAGGGATGGGGGCACCCCAGTAACGCTGTCGGGAAACACCCCAATCACGTAATCGGTAATTAACGGTTTTACGGCCTCGGTCCAGGTTTTCTAATTTTTCGGCGATAGCCCCAAAAGCCTGTTCTGAGGTCAGGCCGGTGAATTCGCCAGAGTTAAGCAAACGACCCTTCTCAGTAAAAGCCTGTTGCTTAATATCACAGCTGTGTTCGTCTGAGTCCGGTTCAATTACCTGCTCAATGGGCAGGCCGTACTGAGTCGCAAACTCCCAGTCGCGTTGGTCATGACCGGGCACCGCCATCACAGCCCCTGAACCGTATCCCATCAATACAAAATTAGCGGCATAGACCGGCACCTCTCTTCCGGTGAGCGGATGGATAGCAAGCACGCCGGTGGCGACACCCTTTTTGACCATGGTGGCCATATCTGCTTCGGCAACAGAGCTGTGTTTGCACTCGTTGATAAAATCAGCCAGCTCAGCATTTGAGGTCGCTGCTGCCGTGGCGATGGGATGTTCTGCCGCTACCGCCATATAGGTCACGCCCATCAGTGTGTCCGGGCGCGTGGTATAGATTTCAAACACTTCGGGCATGCCCAGCTGTGGATTGGCGAGCTTGAAACTCATCAGCACACCTTCGCTGCGACCGATCCAGTTGCGCTGCATGATCTTGACCTGTTCGGGCCAGTCATCCAGCGTCTCCAGTGATGAGAGTAACTCTTCCGCGTAATCGGTAATGCGGATAAACCACTGTGGTATCTCCTGCTTTTCAACCGGAGTATCACAACGCCAGCAGCAGCCATCAATCACCTGTTCGTTGGCCAGTACCGTCTGGTCGTTTGGACACCAGTTGACGGCGGACACCTTGCGATAGACCAGCTTCTTTTCATAGAGGCGGGTGAAAAACCACTGCTCCCAGCGGTAGTAGTCGGGTTGGCAGGTGGCCAGTTCCCGAGACCAGTCATAGGCGAACCCCAGTTGCTTGAGCTGGTTTTTCATATACTCAATATTCTGGTAGGTCCACTTTGCCGGGGCGGTGTTATTCTTGATTGCCGCATTTTCTGCTGGTAAACCAAAAGCATCCCAACCCATGGGTTGCAGCACATTCTTGCCCAGCATACGTTGGTAGCGGGAGATAACATCGGCAATGGTATAGTTGCGTACATGCCCCATATGCAACCGGCCGCTGGGGTAGGGGAACATCGCCAGGCAGTAGTATTTTTCGCGGTTGTCCTGTTTTTGAACCTCAAAACAGCGCCTGTTTTCCCAGAATGACTGTGCTGTGGCTTCGATCTGTTGGGGGTGATAAAGCTCTTTCATGTGGTTAAACTATACCTTGGAAAACAAAAGACGTAGGATACTATAGAGCAGCCTCGAGAGTGAACCAGAAAGGTAGAATAAGCCATGTCTGAGCAACAAAATGATCAAACCCAATCACCTGATACCGGTAAGGTCGGATTTCTACACCGATTGCTGGATCGTGTCAGTCAGTCAGTAGAGCAGGCCGAACAGAAAACCCTGGACGGCATCAAGCATGAGGTCGAGCAGGCTGTAGAGCTGGAAGCCGCTGCCGAAGATATGACCCGGGAGGAGATGGATCTGCTCGGTGCTTACCTGAAACGAGATCTGGAGAGCCTGTCACGTTTTATGTCTGAGACGGGCAAGGGGCTGGCCGATTGGTTGAGCTTTGACCTGCATCTGGTGGAAGATCGGCTACTAAAGCTGCTGTTGTCAATCTCTGATAAAACCGCTTTGGAACAGGCTGAATTTAAGCAATCTCTGGAAGATAACAAAGAGGTTTATACGGCCGGAGAACAGGTTCTGCCCGGTAGTTTCTGCTGTGAACTGTGTGGTGAGATGTTCACTATCATCGCCCCGGCAGTGCTGCAAAGATGTGCCGTCTGTGGCCGGGTAGACTTTCAGCGTACTACCCGCCCCTGAAGGTTGGGTAGGTCAAGCTGTGGAATATGGAGAGCTGCTGCTTCGTTACTTTCTGAAAACGTTGCTATTACCGCCCGCCGTTAATCTGCTACTTATTCTGTTTGCTTTTGTCTGCCTGAAAGGCCACCGCAAAACACGTTCTGCGCTGTTGTTTCTTTCCATCTTCAGTCTGACAGCCCTTAGCTTGCCTTTCAGCAGCAACTACCTGGCGCGTCAGCTTGAGATCTACCCGCCGCTTGAGGTGGCGAAAATAAAAGCCGAGAACTATCAGGCCATCATTGTTTTGGGCTCTGGCCGTGAAACCCAGGCGCTGGAATATGGTGGCGATACGCCAACAGCCATGGGGCTGCAAAGGTTACGCTACGGCGCGTTCCTGCAGCGGGCAACGGGGTTGCCGATATTGGTTAGCGGTGGGCGATTCAAAGAGGATGAGCTGCCAGAGGCAACTTTTATGGCCCAGGTGCTGGAGGGTGAATTTAATGCTTCGGTTTTCTGGCAAGAGTCTGCCAGCCATGCTACCCATGAAAATGCCCTGTTTTCCTGGATAATGGCCAAACAAAATAAGATCGAACATATTTTGCTGGTCACCCACGCCTGGCATATGAAACGTGCGGTTTATAGCTTCGAACAGGCAGGTTTCAGGGTGAGGGCCGCGCCCACCGCCTTTATCTCAAGCCATGAACCTTTTATATTATTGGATTTTATCCCCCAGGCCAGTGCGCTTCGTAATAGTAGTTTTTTGCTTCATGAGATGCTGGGGTTGTGCTGGTATCGTTT
>CAYYRK010000101.1:4143-8903 GCA_964473915.1 uncultured Pseudomonadales bacterium | reverse complement strand
CACAGCGAGTGCCTCGAAAATACAGTTGAGCAATCCTTTAGCCCAGATGCAACTAAATAGAGCCATCCTATAATGGCGCTTGCTTTGGCCAAAGATCTGCTATGATGGGCGTTCCCAAAAAATCAGCTATTCCCAGAAGCTGAAGGAGTCTGTGCATGTACACTGCCGCCGAGTTAGCCGCAAAAGCCAGTAACCTCATAACCTTGCCAGATATCTACTTGCGGCTGTTAAAGCTTATTTACGATGAAAATTCCACAGCACAGCAGATGGCTGATCTGATCAGCCTTGATGCTGGCCTGGCAGCCAGATTACTTAAAATTGCCAACAGCTCCTTTTATAGTTTTCCTGCTGAGATTGAAACAATACACCGTGCTATCACTGTGATCGGTTCAAGAGAGTTGAGCAATTTGGTGCTGGCAACCTCTGTTGCCGCCTCCTTCAAAGGCGTTCCGGAAAACTTGATCGACATGGACAGTTTCTGGCGACACAACGTAGATACCGCAATGGTTGCTCACCATCTGGGCAGAAAACTTGCTTTGCGTTCTAATGAGCGGCTTTTTGTGGTGGGACTACTGCATAATATTGGCAAAATGGTCGTTCTGAGTGAATCGCCTGTATTGGCTCGCGATGCATTACGAGTTGAGTTCGGGCAATCTCCCTGGGAGCATGAACGTGAAGTGCTGAGCTTTACTTTTGCTGATTGCGGGCAGCAGCTGTTGAAAATTTGGGGGCTTCCCGAGGTGGTGGTGGAGGGCGTTGCCTGCCAGCATGATCCGGCATCGGCCAAAATAGATCCTGCCAGTGCGGCCATTATCCATATTGCCAACAGGACCGCCAGTTTTCTTGAGTTCGAAGCTGCGGGGTCGCAACCCCTTGATCTTATTAGTACGATTAATGATTCTGCCTGGGGTATCAGTGGCGTACAGGAGGATGACCTGTCGGAAGCTATTGAATATGCGCAGCTGGAGGCCTGGAATATTCTCAGCCTGATTACGGTAACGATCTGACTTTTTCAGCCAGCTTTATAAAGGCTGCGGTTATCCAGTCCTCTTCTACGGCCGGGTTGTTCATAAATTCAGCACCCTTCAGTGCTTGATCCATCGGTAGCGAAGGTAGTGCATAGTTGCGCATGCCGTGGATAAACTTGAGGGTGCGAAAGGCGTCAAACCAGGTATGCATATGGCGAAAAAATGCCTCTTTGTTTCTACTATGTTCAAATGCGTGCGTCAAAGCCCGCTCAACATTTAATTCTAATAACACCCTGTAGATATGCTTGCTGATCAAACTTTCCTGCTCCTCCCCTGCAATTTTGGCGGCAATATCGGGTAGCGCTATATTCTGGGTATCCCAAAGGTCTGGTAAAAAAGAGAGCCCATTTTTTAGTAGCTGAAATATGCCGGGGTGATAAAAAAGAAAATCAGTGGCTGGATTTTTCTGGGCAAGTATTTTCGTCAGCGCAGGCCCTGTACCAAAGGGTACGCGTGCGGAGGGGCGTCCCTGAATAGTAAGCACTGGGTCATGAGGTTGATATATGGGCGCAACCTTTGATAGCTTGTTAAGAAGGTAAAAATCTTCCCCGGCGCTACGTTGAGGAAACCCTCGAACCTTTGCGTAACTCTCATAATCAACGGCCAGGGTGCTGCCGATGCTGTGGTAGCCATAGGGTGAGCCTGCCCATTTCAGGCCCAGCACGTACCAGTGCAGGGAGAGTTCGTACAATGCCGTTGCTAGTTGATATCTGGTTTCCGATGGTTTGTGCTCAAAAGGGTAGGTGACTGCAGAAATGGAAGCGGGAAAATCCTGACGCCAATAACCAGCTGGCAGGATAACATCAGCATCAGTGGTGTGTATCCACGGGTTGTCGATGATGCCAGAATTAATCAGTTTACAGGCGAGGTCAGCACCAATTTTACGAGCCAAACCGACACCCCGGCGAACCGGGATCTCCCTGCCTGGACTACAGCGATCAACCAGTAGTAGATGAATATTTGTTGATCTTTGATGCAGCTGCAACTGCCTGCTCTGGCTTTGCCACAGCAGGGTTTCTGGTTTTTGTAGTTGTCTCAGCATTGCCCGGGTCTGTGCCAGTGCTGCAGTAGTTTCGTTTTCTGGGCGTACTGAATCGGGGGCATTGATCACTAGAATAAGTAGCAGAAAAATATTGTCAGGTGTGTGTTGAAGTAAGCTGTCGAGGAACTCGAATTTTTCATCATAGGCGGGTATAACCGCGACTCTATCGTAGCGGTAGTCTGTACCATCCAGTTCCAGAAAATCAATCTCCGGCTCACCATGACAAGCAAGGTATTTTTTGGCCTGTGATTTTGACACCCTCACGCGAGTTCGATTTATTTAACCTGATGATCGGGCATTGCGTGAGCTGATCCAGCGCCACAGGTAGCCATCCGGGCTTTCGTTTCCTGTGGCTAAATACCGCAAAATATTATGGTTATGGGCTGTCCAGTTCACCAGTGTTTGAGTATTGTACTGGCCGCAAAAAAGAATTTGGTCATCTTCGTGCAGTTCAAAGTCCGCTTTCGGTAGCAGATGATAATCGTCGTTTCGTTTTACCAGTAGTGGTAGTGCTGCTAAGGGTTTTTCCCTGTTTCTTGGGTCTGCAAGCAGTAACTGAATTGGAATTTTTTTGGCTCTATTGAGCGCGTCGCAAATAGAGGGGCAGTTCTGCTGATCAAGCGTCAAAGTCCAGGCATGAAGCTCCTCTTTATCCAGAATGTTGACAATTCTGACGAAAAGATCTCTGGCCCAGTCATTACTACACCGAGTTGCGTGGGCGAAAAACTGTGTTAGAAGAGGGGCGCGGATATGGAGGAATATTTCATTAGCAATGATACGCCCTGGTTCCATGATCAGGTCTACATTTGCTGCGGCAAAGATAGGTTGGTTCGAGCCCTCATTCTGCCGAACCATCGTTACGAGCTTAGGGTTTATTTCCCGCGCGGTGATAATAATGGAGAGGTTGTCCGCATCATCTCCAGTTCCTGCAATAATACCTACAGCCGACTCGATGCTCGCTTCTTTGAGTGTTTTCGCCTCAGTGCCAATGCCCCATACGGTCCCGGGTGGAGCATGCTTTTTGTCGGGTGTGATTTCGATAAAGGTGGTCTCAATCCGATGAGTTTTGAACTGCTCATAAAGCGCCTGGCCAAAACGGCCAAAGCCACAGATCACCCAGCGCCCGAGTTTCATCTCATGGGGAGCCTTATTGATCTTATGGTAGGGGTCCGCCAGCAGTTCGTAGATCAGGCGTTGATAGGGGGTGGTCAGAATCATCGCCATCTGCGAGGCGTAGGTATCAAAGGGGTCAATAATATGATCGGTGCCAAAAGAATCCAGGTTGGCGGTCATCTCCTGTGACTGAGTGTTACTGATCACTAATCTTTCAGGGTTGACCAACTTGCTGTTGATGGCAATTTTGAGGTTGGCACGATCATCATTGGTCAGCGCCAGCACACCGATGCAGTAACTGTTTTTTAGGCCGGAAATATTCAATATGTTGGGATCGGCAGCATCGGCACAGATCCCTGGTGCGTACAATGGAATCGAATCGGTCTCAAGTTTGTCTATCTGTAGCTGATCAACATCGATCACCACTGTATCGATATTTATATTTTGTAACTTATGGGCAAGATAGCTGCCGGTTACACCAAAGCCACAAACCAGGTAAAAGGGTTCTTTTAGTGCGTTAACCCTTCGGGTAAATCGAACCAGCTTCAGATGTCGCAGGTAATTTTGGTCTTGGAGCAGGCTTAAGATAGTGCCGATGCTATACAGCCAGGCGATGACGGTGGCATAAATTGAAAAAATGGTCCACGCGCGTTGCGCGGCTGTAAATGGATAGGGTATCTCCCCAAAACCGATGGTTGACCCCATAAAGCTAACAAAATAAAAGGCATGAAAAAAATCCATGCGCCAAGGGTTGCCCTGAGCATCCTCGCCGGGAATCAGCACGAACCCCAGCGTAGAAATCGCGAACACCGTTATGATAGTAATAATCGGTTTTCGCAGTCGCATCAGTAACAGGTAGAATACGTGCTGCATAGGATTTTGCCTTCAGCGCCTGACCATCATGGTTTCAAGAATTAAAATAATTACCGAGGTGATATTGGCCAGTAGTGCCCCGGCTGAGAGCGACACGATGCTGGCCATCACCGATTGCGACAGCCCCGTGGTTAGTAGGTGATCGGCAGCTCCCCACAGCATAGCGCCAATAACCAGCTGCAGATCGGCTACCAGGCTGGTTGCCAGCAGTACCGCACCAACATGGGTACGATCACCCAGCTTCATAACCGTCGCAATTAGACTGATGACAATAGCGGCATATAGCTCATAAACGTTGTGGTGATCTGGATTATCAATATCACCTATAAAAAAACCGAAATTGAGCGTAAGTGCTAAAACGATAAAAAACGCAAAAACAACTTTTTCGCTATTCATGTTGAAAATCCTGCTATCGGTTTATTAATGTCAAGGTTGCTCTGTATTATGAGTCCTTTGCACGAGAGCTATTTTCCCCCCATACCGCGTTAAAAGCGTACTCAACCGGTTGTTTAAAACTGTAAGCATCCTGTGTGCGCGCGTTTTTGTCTTGCCTGGAACACAAATAATCACTTGTGCAAAAAGCTTATTATGAATCATACGGGTTTGTATCCAGCAATTAAATCTAAATCTGTCCAGGACTTATTTAAGGGATGTACGGGCAATACACCAGAGGTGTATCTCTCGCACCCCTGCATTCAGAAAGG
>CAYYRK010000101.1:0-4043 GCA_964473915.1 uncultured Pseudomonadales bacterium | reverse complement strand
GATGTACGGGCAATACACCAGAGGTGTATCTCTCGCACCCCTGCATTCAGAAAGGTTTGTGATAGTTCTGAGAGCGTTGTGCCAGTGGTCATAACGTCATCTACCAATGCAATTGATTTGAACGGCGGGACAGAGGTTAAGCTGAAGGCGTTTTTCAGGTTTTGCTCTCTTTGTGATGCTCGCAAGCCGGTTTGTGGTGTTGTATTGCACACCCGTTGGCAGCAGTTGTTCAATAGAGGTTGACCTGTCTTGCGGGCGCAAAAACGAGCGATCTCCAGGGCCTGGTTATAGCCTCGCTCCCTGAGTCGTCGACGATGTAGTGGCACGGGGATAATGGCTTGGGGTAGCTCCGATGCCTCATAATGATTGACGACACTTATGCCCAGTAATGTACCCAGTAGCCGAGCATAGCTGAGCTGCTGATGAAATTTTAGGCCGGTAATCAAATGATCTACCGGATAATGATAGTGCAGCAGGCTCAGGGTTCGCAGGAAGGGTGGAGGTTCACGCAGGCATCTCCCGCAACTGGATTCGTGGGCCGTTTCCAGCGGCAGCCCACAACGATAGCAGGCTCCGCTGATCCATGGCAGGTCCTGATGGCAGCCGCGACACAGGTCAACACTCTGGTCGGTTTGTGCGCCGCAGAGCAAGCAGCGTGCAGGTATAATCGTTGTCTGTATGATTTTTAACCATCTGTTAACCATAATCATCCTTGATCATTGACAAGAGTTGGCGCTGCAAATACCATTGTGCTCCCTGTCTACCCTGTCGGGCAAGCCCCATATCAGGCACTTTGGGTAGGTAAATTTAATCTGTAGAGAGACCTTTCGTACAAAGGTCTTTGAGTCATCAATAATCAAGAGGTATCTATGCTGGCCGAAGTGCAATCAGAGTTGCGTCATGACTGGAAACAGGCTGATGTTCAGGCGTTATTTGACCTACCCTTTAATGACCTGTTGTTTCAGGCGCAGCAGATTCACCGAGCACACTTTGACCCTAATCAGGTTCAGGTCAGCACCCTGCTCTCCATCAAAACAGGTAGCTGCCCGGAAGATTGCAAATATTGCCCACAGAGCGGCCATCACAATACTGAACTGGATAAAGAAAAACTGCTGGAGTTGGATAAGGTGGTTGCTGAAGCTAGTGCTGCCAAGGGCAGAGGTGCCACACGTTTTTGTATGGGAGCAGCCTGGCGAACACCGTCCGAGCAGGATCTGGGTTTTGTACTGGAAATGGTTAACAAGGTCAAGGGGCTGGGCATGGAAACCTGTATGACTCTGGGTATGTTGACGACGGATCAGGCGGGGCAACTCGCAGAGGCCGGGCTTGATTACTACAACCATAATCTCGATACATCGCCTGAGTTTTACGGTGAAATTATCAGCACACGCACCTATCAGGATAGGCTGGACACCCTCTCTAATGTTCGTGATGCGGGCATGAAAATTTGTGCCGGAGGGATCGTCGGTATGGGTGAAGGTGAACACGACAGAGTGGGTTTATTGATGCAGCTGGCTAATTTGAAAAAACATCCAGAAAGTGTACCCATCAATTTACTGGTTAAAGTTAAGGGTACCCCGTTGGAAAACGCTGCAGAGTTGGAGCCTTTCGACTTTGTACGCACCGTTGCGGTGGCACGCATCATGATGCCAAAATCATATGTACGCTTATCTGCGGGCCGAGAAAACATGAATGAACAGTTACAGGCGCTCTGTTTTCTTGCCGGAGCCAACTCCATATTTTATGGAGACAAACTGCTGACTACGCCAAACCCAGCTGAAAGTAATGATCAGGCGCTCTTAAATAAGCTGGGAATCACGCATGAACCCCTGAAACAAAACACAGACGAAGCTACTTCGTTACCGGATGCTCAGGAAGCGGTTATACACTACAAGGCGTGTAGCAGTCAGGCCGTCCAGGGCTAGCATTTTGACGGGCTTTGATGAACTGGCGATAGATCTTGCCCAACGCAGGAACCAGCACCTTTATCGTTCCAGGCGAGTGCTTGAGGGTCCCCAGGGTGCCCAGATCAAAATCAACGGTAAAAATCTACTGAATTTTTGTAGTAATGACTATCTGGGGTTGGCCAACCACCCGCAGATTATACAGGCCTTCAAAAAGGCAGCCGATACCTATGGTGTGGGTAGTGGTGCCTCACACCTGGTTAACGGACATAATTGTTGCCACCATGCGTTGGAGGAGGCGCTCGCTGAATTTACCGGCCGAGAGCGAGTGCTACTGTTTTCGACAGGCTATATGGCCAACCTTGGTGTGGTCAGTGCGCTTGTGGGCAGGGGTGATGCGGTTTTTGAAGATCGACTCAATCATGCCTCTCTGCTTGATGCCGGACGACTCAGCCGTGCTCGGTTCCAGCGCTATGCCCATGCCGATATGGCTGACCTGCATGAAAAGTTGGAAAGAAGTCGAGGCCACCGCAAGTTGATCATCAGTGATGGCGTATTCAGCATGGACGGAGATCTGGCCCCGGTTGAGAAAATGGCACAGCAGGCCTCGGATAGCGGGGCCTGGTTGATGATTGATGACGCCCACGGGCTAGGCTGTATTGGTGAGGGCGGTCGGGGCACGCTGAGTCAATTAGCCCTGTCTTGCGCCGAAGTGCCGGTTCTGGTTGGCACCCTGGGCAAGGCTTTCGGTACGGGCGGTGCTTTTGTCGCAGGCAGTGAAATACTGATTGAAACACTGATTCAAAAAGCCAGAACCTACATTTACACCACGGCGATGCCTCCGGCGCTGGCAGCGGCGACTCTGGCCAGTTTAAAGCTGGTAGAAGCCGAGCACTGGCGGCGGGAAAAATTGGCCGCCCTGATTAGTCGATTCCGCACAGGGATGGCCGCACTGCCGCTGCAACTGATGCCCTCCACAACGGCGATTCAGCCGGTGCTGATTGGTGATTCGGAAAAAACGTTGAAGATCAGTGAGCAATTGCTGCAAGCTGGCATTCTGGTGACTGCGATACGCCCCCCCACCGTACCAAAGGGTACGGCACGTTTGCGGGTAACCCTCAGTGCAGCCCACTCAGAATCTCAGGTTGACCAACTACTGGCTGCCTTTGCAGCAATTAGCGTTTAATGCAAAAGCCAGTCTTTCGAGTCGATAAAGGATGAGTTGTGAATCAGTGTAAAAAGAGACTTTCTCAACATCAAACGCTGGTTCTGATTCATGGTTGGGGGTTTGGATCGGCAATATGGCAACCGCTGCTGCCCTATCTGAATAAACGTTATTCCGTGGTCTTGGTGGATCTGCCCGGTTATGTGAACGCAGGCGAGGCCTCTGCAACTACTTGGAAGCTGCAGGGCTTGACCAGTGAGCTAGCTGCACTGATCGACCAACCTGCCATCTGGTGTGGTTGGTCTCTGGGCGGATTATTGGCTATAGAGGTGGCCCGTTGCTTCCCCGAAAAGGTCCAGTCCCTCATTACCCTGGGCACAAATCCTGCCTTTGTCCGCCGTAAGGGATGGCCGTGTGGAGTCGCACCGGAAATATTTGCCAACTTTAAGGCGGCACTCGGGTTAGATGCTGCTAAGTTACTCAAGCGGTTTTCCACAACCCTTGTTCAGGGCTCTGTCCGGCCACAAAACAGTATGCGCAGGCTTAGCTCATTTAAAGACCGGTTGCCCGACAATGATGCGCTGCTTGCTGGCCTGCAGTTGTTGGAAACGCTGGATCTCCGTGAGAATTTAGAAAAATTAAAGATGCCACACCATCATGTTTTGGGAGAGTCAGATGCGTTGGTGCCAGTCGCTGTTGCCAGTGATATTGCCAGCCTAAGCCCCAGGGCACAGGTTAAAACAATTCCTGCCCCCCACTGGTTATGGGCCGATAATCCTCAGTTGCTTGCGCAGATCATCGCACCATAGGGGCAAAGAGATGAGTGCTATAACCCAAATTCCCATCACAAAACAGGCGATCGCCCGGTCCTTTGGTAATGCGGCGCACAGCTATGATGCTGTTGCCAGTTTGCAGCGGGCGATAGGCGATAAACTCCTGGACAAGCTGCCTGATTTATCCTGTGACCACGTTCT
>CAYYRK010000100.1:0-8910 GCA_964473915.1 uncultured Pseudomonadales bacterium | reverse complement strand
TATCAACAAGTTACTATTAGAGCGGTACCGTCAACTGAGGAATATAGGATGATAGTTGGCTTTATTCACATTGCACCTAATGACTGCTTTAGCGTATTCTTCACTGACTGTGAATAACTCCACCGGCTGAAAGCCGGATTGATCAGTCGTGCGGACGATTGTTCCCTCTCCCAAAACTGGGAGAGGGCTAGGGTGAGGGTTCAATAGTCAACCTTGGCGCAGCTCACCCCTCATCCCAACCTTCTCCCCCTCTAGGGGGGGAAGGAGTAAAAGCAAAGTTGCCGCCTCAAGGCGTGGGATTTTGAACCCCCTATCTAAAGACTTTAAACAGGCAGCTAACAGTATGGGGCAGTTTGTAAAACAGCGAAGCATCGCTCAAAAAATATCGTTTATAATAGCAATCATCAGCTATCTGCTTGCAGTAGGGTGTATCGGAGGCACGGTCTATTACGTAAATATTTTAGGGGGGGATCATCCGGTTTCTGCCAGCTTTGGTGCAGCCGTTGTGTTCTTTCTCTGTGTCGGTGTTGTATTGCATGTCATTGGGCGCGTGGATCTCCCCGACCTGAGCATTCGGGGCGATAAAACCAACCTCGATTAAGACCAAAGCCCCAAAATTTATTGCGTAGCAGAAGCTGCTGTCAACAGACAACAATCACCGATCTCCACTTTCGCCAAGGCCGCCCCGGGCCTGTTGGTCAGCATGGTAGGATGATCTGACCAGCGGTGAACTGGCCACTCCGGTAAAACCAAGCTCTTTCGCACACTGGGCATAGGCAGCAAACTCATCGGGATGGACAAATCGCTCCACCGGAAGATGGTTCAAGCTGGGCTGCAAATATTGACCAATGGTGATCATATCCACGCCGTGTGCCCGCAGGTCCTCCAGCACCTGATAAATTTCAGACTCTTCCTCACCTAGCCCGACCATAATACCTGACTTAGTGGGCACTTGCGGCACCCGCGCTTTATACTCTTTAAGCAACTGCAGCGACCAACGATAGTCCGCACCGGGTCTGATCTTTTTATAAAGGCGCGGCACTGACTCCAGATTATGGTTAAAGATATCTGGCGGCTGGGCGGTTAATATATCCAACGCAATATCCATACGCCCTCGAAAATCTGGCACCAGCACCTCAATGGCAACCTCAGGACAAGCACGCCGTGTTTCTCTGATACAATCAGCAAAATGTCCTGCACCGCTATCCTTCAGGTCATCCCTGTCTACCGAGGTAACCACCACATAGCGTAGCTTCATTTCGGCAATGGCTGCAGCCAGATGAGCCGGTTCATCCCCGTCCAGTGGGTTGGGACGACCATGGGCTACATCACAAAAAGGACAGCGGCGAGTACAGATATCGCCCATAATCATAAAGGTTGCCGTACCATTACTGAAGCATTCCCCCAGATTCGGGCAGGCGGCCTCTTCACAAACTGAGGCCAAACTGTTTTTCCGCAGTATTTTCTTGATGCGTCCCACCTCTGGTGAAGTTGGCATGCGCACCCGAATCCAGTCTGGCTTACGTGGAGCAACCTGGGTAGGAATTACTTTTACAGGGATCCGCGCTACCTTTTCGGCACCGCGCAATTTAACGCCCTGCTCAACCCGTTTTACCCTTTTGGGTTTAACCGAACCACTGCCATTTTTATCCGATTCATTCGTCATTATAGACCCCTGCTATATTGCTTCGAGCCTGGTAGCCCAATTTAACCATTAACGATTCAATCAGTCTTTCCGCCACCTGCTTAAAGTCGTCAATTGACACCCAATCGGTCAGCTGTGTGACCGCAAGGCCCTCATGACCACACACATTAATCCGCTGAAAGGGCTCCAGATCCATATCTATATTCAGGCTTAGACCATGAAAAGTGCTGCCGTTTCTCACCCGGAGCCCCAGCGAAGCAATTTTGGCATTCTCCACATAGACACCCGGCGCATCAGAGCGTGCCTGCGCCAAAACTCCCTGCACCCCAAGCATTGCGATGATGGCCTCTTCGATGGCGGTAACCAGGCTACGCACACCGAGCTTGCGGCGGCGAATATCAATTAACAAATAGAGCACCAGTTGGCCTGGCCCATGGTATGTAACCTGTCCTCCCCGGTCCGTTTTAACCACGGGAATCTCTCCGGGAGCGAGTAGATGCTCATCTTTACCTGCCTGACCCAGAGTAAAAACAGGGGGGTGTTGCAACACCCAGAACTCATCAACACTGGCCTCATCACGCGCCTGAGTGAAGGCCTTCATGGCCTCCCAAACCGACTGGTAGGGCTGAATACCAAGGTAACGGACCCTGAGCTGTGAGGATATAACGTTCATAAGGTGAGAATACCACTATTGGCTTGGATACCGTCTTATCGAACATGGCCTGTTACGGCAATAGACAACAGCGACTTACAAGACCATTTTGACTCGACCACTATTTTTCAGATCTTCAAAGATTGCCTTGAGTTGCTTCTCACCTGTTGCCAGTATCACCACAGTGACAGCCATATATTTTCCATTACGACTGTCCCTTACGGTCACTCGGGTCAGATCCAAACCTGGTGCATGTTGCTCAATGGTAGCCTCGACGAACTGTCTAAAATCTGGCGCAGCCTCCCCCATCACTTTGATCGGATAGTCGCAGGGGAACTCTATTTTTGGGGGAGATTGTTCCATTGTTGCCCTTCTACACAGTACGTCGGGGGTGATCAGCCATCGGAAATAGGCACTTGAGCTAGTTTATCAATTGAATAAAGAATATCAGGACCTGGTCCCAGATTCTTTTAAAAAAACTGCCTGAGGCCCCAGCCTGGTTGGCAACCAGAGGGCGCTCTATCAGCGTTTTATCCTGAAGTTTAACCACCAGTCGACCAAGGCCAGCTCCCTTTTCTACAGGTGCCTGAACAAACGGATCAACCTCAATCTCAATCTTGAGGTTATCTGCCTGATTACGGGGAATAGTCAGGTAAAGATCTTGCTCCAGGCCCAGCGACAGGGACTCTACCGCCCCCCCCCAGAGACGTATGTCCTGTAGGCTCTGTTGTGCTGCATAGAGTTTACGGGTTTCGTAATAACGAAAACCCCAGGTCATCAGTTTTTGGCTTTCACTGGCACGGGCCTCTTCGCTGCGAGCCCCCATGACTACAGAGATTAATCGCATCCCCCGAGCCTGGGCCGAAGCGACCAGACAATAACCGGCTTCCTCTGTATGCCCGGTTTTTAATCCGTCGATACTTTTATCCCGCCATAACAGCTTGTTTCTGTTGGGTTGGCGGATACCGTTATAGGTAAAGTATTTTTCGCTATAAATAGCGTAATGTTCAGGGTGATCACGAATAATGGCGACGGCTAGCCTGGCCAGATCCTCAGCACTGGAATAATGTTGCTCTGAGGGTAAGCCGGTCGCATTCATAAAATGTGAGTGGCTCATTCCCAGCAGCTGCGCGTACTGGTTCATCAGGTCAGAGAACGCGTCCTCGCTACCCGCGATATGCTCAGCCAGAGCAATGCTGGCGTCATTTCCAGACTGGATAATAATACCGCGCAGCAGGTCACTGACTGAAACCGTGGTACCCTCCTTAATAAACATCCTTGAGCCCGGTGCCTGCCAGGCTTTGATGCTCACTCTCACCTGATCATCAAGCGTTATACTACCCTTGGCTATCTCCTTGGCGGCAATATAACTGGTCATCATTTTTGTCAAACTTGCCGGAGGAATCTCTTGGTTCGCATTTTCTGAGACCAGAACCTTACCACTCTTCGCATCTATCAACAGGTATGCCGTAGCTGCTATTTGCGGCGATGCCGGAATTAGTGATTGGGTTGTTGCCACCGGTTGAAGAGCTATCGCTACAGGAGCCAACACTAAAAGCGTCAGGAGGTAGGTTGAGTATAAAAAGCGGGTCGATTTAATCATTATCTGTTCTGAGTTAATGGGTTGCTTAATTGCGTGAAGTCTGGGAAGAGAGTTATTCTAACATGATCACCAGATCAGGACAGCCTTCCGGGTTAAAGCCTGGTTCTGACAATCAGAGGTACGCCAAGTCCCATGTCGCTGATTTTTTGCTGCATCGCTGCCGCGCTCGATTGATCTTGCAACGGTCCAATCTGCACTTTATGCAGAGGGGGTTGGCGGCTGGCATCACGATAAACTTTTACTACGGCACCCAGCTCCAGCTCTAATCGACTCTGAACCCTGGTTGCTGCCGCCAGGCTGGAAAAGGCTCCAATCTGAAGATAAAGATCTTTACCTTCAGCCAGGTTTTCCCATCGATGTTGCTGCTGCCAGGTCACAGGATCAATGGCCTCAATCTGCACATTCGCGGTACCTTTATTGGCATAGCCAAGTTTGACCGCTGCAGCGTAGGAAAGATCAACAATCCTGTCACTGTGAAATGGACCGCGATCATTTGCCCTGACCACCACCTGCTTACCGTTATCGATATTGGTTATTCTCAGATAGGTAGGCAGTGGCAGTGTTTTATGCGCTGCGGTCATAGAGAACATGTTATAGATTTCACCGTTGGAGGTGCGATAACCGTGGAATTTTGATCCATACCAGGATGCAGCGCCCGCTTCAGCATAGCCGCTGCTGCTTTTCATGACCTGATAGCGCACCCCATTGACCACGTAGGATTCCGGATTGCCCTGCACGCTCAACGGTTCCGGTACAGGTTTTGCGTCCGGGATTTTAACGAGGTTGTGTTCCAGCACCAGTGGGGAGTCCTGCGCCTGTTCATAACGAGAAGGTTTGTTCTGTAGTGTATGCCCACAACCCGCTAACAGCCCCATCAAAATACTGCAAACAACCCAGTGCCGCATCACGCTACCTGCACCCAAAAAATCAACCCGATACCTGTGCCGCATGAGCGATCTGTTGGCTCAACTGATACACTGCCATAGCATACAGTGCGCTATGGTTGTAACGCGTAATCACATAAAAATTATACAGGCCAACCCAGTACTCATCACCTGTCGAAGCATCCAGCCGCATAGCGGTTGCCTTTTGATTCAACTCAGGCAGATCTTTCTGATCAGGAGAGAATCCGGCCTGAACAAGATCTCCCAACTTATATTTTGGCTTTAGATCACTTCTTCTTTGCACCAGCATCGGCACATAGGCATCGCCTGTCACTTTAGCCGCCAAGGTAACTGCGCCGCCTTTCACCCAGCCATGCTCACTAAAGTAGTTAGCCACGCTGCCAATAGCATCCACAGGATTAGTCCAGATGTCACGTTGCCCATCTCCATCGAAATCAACGGCATAGTGGCGATAACTGCTGGGCATAAACTGACCATAACCCATCGCCCCCGCATAGGAGCCTTTCAAAACAAGAGGGTCCACTTTTTCTTCACGGGCCAGCACCAGAAACTCGGCCAGTTCTCTACTAAAAAAAGCACTGCGCTTGGGATAATCAAAGGCCAGTGTAGCCAATGCATCCATCACTCGGTATGAACCGGTAATACGTCCATAACGAGTTTCTACGCCGATAATCGCGACTATCATTTCTGGAGGCACCCCATAGACCTGCTCCGCTCGCTGCAGGGTTTTCCGGTGTGTTTGCATGAACGCCACGCCCTGTTTAACCCGTTGCGGGCTCACCAGAATAGGCCGATAATCTTTCCATGGTTTAGCTTCAGCCGGCGAGGTCATCAGCTCAATGATACGGCTGCGGTGCCTTACTTTAGCAAACAACTGTGTCAATTGATCCGCATCAAAACCATGTTCTTCCTGCATTTTACTAACAAAACCAGCAACCGCCGGGTGCCCAGCATAGCTAGAATCCTCAGCACGGCTCAAATTTACAAATAGCACAGATATTGCCAGCACAATCAGGGTAGTTATCCGGAATCGACTCATATGTCCTCGGTTAAATCAGTTATCGTGTTAACAGTTTTCTGTGTGTTTGTATCGACATCAGCAGGCCAAAACCGATAAAAAGTGTTACAACAGATGTCCCACCATAGCTTATCAAAGGAAGTGGCAACCCTACTACCGGTAATAACCCGGAAACCATACCAATATTCACAAAAACGTAAAAAAAGAACGTCAACGCCAGGCTTCCTCCCAGCAAACGCCCAAAGGTATCATCAGCCTGGGATGCAATATAGAGGCAGCGACTCACAATTGACAGATACAAAACCAGCAACAACACTATACCCACGAAGCCAAACTCCTCTGCGAATACAGCAATAATAAAATCCGTATGGCTTTCCGGGAGAAAATCCAGGTGCGACTGGGTACCCGCCAGCCAGCCCTTACCATACAACCCACCCGAACCTATGGCTGTCTTTGATTGAATGATGTTCCAGCCCGCGCCCAGTGGGTCACGCTCCGGGTCAAGAAGGGTGAGCACCCGCATTTTCTGGTAATCACGCATCCACATCCAGAGCAGAGGGATACAGGCGCAAACCAGCAAACCAAACCCAGCAATGATCCGCCAACCAATCCCAGAGAACAGCAACACAAAAATGCCCGCTGCAGCAATTAACAGTGAAGTACCCAGATCTGGTTGCTTTGCAATCAGCAAAGTGGGCACCGCAATGAACAACAACCCCCCAAATATATGCTTGAATCGGGGCGGTAATCTGCGGTGCGCGTAGTAGGAGGCAAGCACCATCGGTACTGCGATCTTCATGATCTCCGAAGGTTGGAATCGCGGCAACCCCGGAATTGACAGCCAGCGCTGCGCGCCCTTAGCTCCGACACCGACAACCAGCACAGCCACCAACATGAGAATACCTGCCGCCATCAGCCAGGGTGACCAGCGTTGATAATGATGCGGGCTGATCTGGGCAAAAACCAACATAACAACAAATCCCACGGCCAAACGGGTAATCTGGCGCTCTATTGTCGCTATATCCTGGTCACTGGCGCTGTAGAGCACAAACAACCCGATACCCGATAGAATCAGCAGCAACAGTACCAACAACGGATCAATGTGCAGCGAACTCCAAACACTCCGTTTGCGACGAAATCCGGTCTGCGCACCAGGCATTTGCCGGATAAAATCCTGCCGAAAAAAACTCACGCTCCCGCAGCTCCCAACCAAACATCTAACACCCTGCGAGCAACCGGTGCCGCAACAGAGCTTCCGCCCCCACCATTTTCTATGATGACCGCAATGGCTATTTCAGGTTTATCTACCGGTGCAAATCCGATGAAGAGTGCATGATCCTTGTTGCGCTCGCGCATTTTTGAAGCGTCGTACTCCTCATTCTGCTTGATCCCCACCACCTGCGCCGTGCCTGTTTTCCCTGCCATGCGATAGGTCAACCCTTTTCCAACAGCCCTTGCGGTACCTCTTCTACCCGACAACACCGCCTCCATTGCGGCAATCATTTTTTCCCAGTCCGCAGGATCGCTTAACTGCACGTCTGCCGGAAGTTGAGACAACTTCGGCTTAGAATATGAGCCCTCCTGAACATAAACATCTTTATCAGTACCCACCTGTTTCAGAAGTTTGGGCTGAATCCAGCGCCCTCGATTAGCGAGGACCGCTGTCGCCGTTGCCAGCTGCACAGGTGTGGCTAATGTGTAGCCCTGCCCAATACCAGCATTCAGTGAATCTCCTGTATACCATGGCTCACCAATCCGGTTTTTTTTCCACTCTGAAGAGGGCAGTATGCCTCGCAAAGCTTCCCCCAGATCAGCAGCGGTGCTCTTTCCAAACCCAAACTGGGCCAGAAAACCGTGCATTTGATCGATATCAGAGTGATGTGCAATATCGTAAAAGTAGGTATCACAGGACTGGGTGATCGCTGCTGCCAGGTCAACCCTACCATGCCCATACTTTTTCCAATCACGGTAAAATCGACCGTCCTTGTTAATTTTATACCAGCCTGGGTCATAAACTGAGTAGTGCCAACTGGTATAACCCAGCTCCAACGCCGCCAGCCCGATAAAGGGCTTTACCGTTGAACCAGGTGGGTACTGGCCCCGCAGCGCCCGATTAAACAGGGGTAGGTCGGGTGAGTCCCTCAACTGCGAATAACTGACAGAGCTAATGCCAGAGACAAACAGATTGGGGTCATAGCTTGGCCGGCTCACCAACGCCAGTATGCCGCCAGAGCGAGTATCTATCGCAACAATCGCCCCGCGCCGGTCACCCAACGCATCCTCAGCTGCCTGCTGTAACTGGCTATCCAGCCACAGAGTAATATTCACCCCCGGAATCGGCGGCTGACGCTCCAACACTTTAAGCACCCGACCACGCGCATTGATCTCTACTTTTTGCCAGCCCGCCCGCCCATGCAGTTGAGCCTCATAAAATTTTTCAACACCTATTTTTCCAATATAGCGTGTTCCACTATAGTTAGCCGGGTCCAGCACTTTTAACTCTTTCTTATTAATTCGCCCCACATAACCCACCGAGTGTGCCGTCAACTCCTTGAGCGGGTAGTGCCTGATCAGTTGCGCCTCTACAGATACACCGGGGAAACGATGGGCATTAACTGCGACCCTGGCCACCTCTTCTTCGGTAAGTCTGAACTTAATTGGGATCGATTCATAGGGGCGCCGGTACTGCTTTCTTCTGGAGTGATAGTCTTTAATTTCACGGTCGGTCACCTGGATTACAGACCCAATATCCACGATCAACTGATCAAAGTCCTTAATCTGTTCTGAAGTAATGTTCAGGCTATAACTGGCCTGGTTGTCAGCCAACAACACCCCGCTACGGTCATAGATCAGGCCCCGGTTCGGCGCGATGGGTTGTAGTAGCATCCTATTGTTGTCTGAAACCGTTACATGCTGGTCATGCTGCACCCACTGCAGATAAAACATACGTGTTACAAGCAGCCCCAGCAAGACAATCACTACACACCAGAAAAAAATCGCCCGATTCTGGAAAATACGTTTTTCTTTGTAGGGGTCTTTCAGATCATCATGCATTACTGGCTCGCATCACGATTAATCGCTTATTGA
>CAYYRK010000099.1:2722-9168 GCA_964473915.1 uncultured Pseudomonadales bacterium | reverse complement strand
GCCTCTTCCCAGCCTTCAGGCAGACTATGCGCTATACCCTTATGGCAGTCAATACAGGTTTTTGAGGGATTTTCCCCATCTAAAACTTCCCAAACATGCGGGTCATGTTGATCTGCACTGCGCTCATCCTGTTTATCCAGATCCATCTGCCCAAAATTATGACAGTTTCGGCACTCACGTGAGTCGGTTGCTTTCATGCGTTTCCACTCATTCATAGCAAGCTCAAGACGCTTGTCTTCAAACTTCTCTGGTGTGTCGATAGTCCCTAAAGCTTTATGGTAAAGCTCATTAGAGGCTTTGATTTTTCGGACTATTTTATGTATCCACTCCCTGGGCACATGACAATCCGGGCAGGTTGCACGAACACCGGTGCGGTTGGTGTAATGAACTGTTTCCTGAAGCTCCTGATAAACATTTTCTTCCATCTCGTGGCAAGAAATACAAAATGCTTCCGTGTTAGTCAATTCTAGAGCCCAGTTAAAACCGCCCCAAAACAATATTCCGATTACGATACCTACCAACAGGGTTCCTTTAAGAAAAAACCCGCCCATTCGCTTACGACTGTTTATCATTACCATCGGTATTTATTCCTGGATCTATGTACATATTAGCCCGGCGACAAAATAGATTGCTTCCAGCCAAGATTTTCAGAAGGCTCAGTTAGGCCACACATTCCACACGCCCTATTGACGCATCGAACTGCCAGACTCAATTACGCTTTCCAGATTAATGGCATACCAAAATGGTATTCTGGTATGCCAAAGCTGGTAAGACGGTCGTCAGAGACTATTCTTAAAATGTATTACCCACTAAAGGTGCGGCATCAACTTGCGGCACATGGCATTGGTCGCAGAACCACCGACGTGATGACGGCTTATCCAGTACAGTCCCATTTCGTGCTGTGTAATGGCTCTCGCCAATCTCAGGCGCCTTCTCTTTCTTAAAGTTCTCCTTACTGTGGCATTTCATACAGCTGTTGCCTTTCAAAGATATTTTCTCTTTTGAAATATCATGAGGAATGGTTGGAGGTTGCAGCTCCCAGGCTCTATCAAAACCACCTGTTTTCTTCAGTTGTTTCTTTTTTTCAATAGCCAAAGATGTGTTATCCAAATCGTTGCTACCACGCAGTGACAGAACTTCAGCACTTGATACGGATAGCGCCTGTGACATCAGTAACATCCCAATGATTGTGATTAATGATACTTTTTTCATAACAGTCTCCATCAGACTTACCATAATTATCTAACTAACAAATACCTTAAAACCTCTGCCCCCGTCAGCTTTCAAACACGGGTTCAGTTAGTCATTTTCTCCTGCAACCTCTCTTCCTGTTCACTTTTTTGTCTTGTCTGAAAATAAAACATCTCCCACACAAAGAGCCCTCCCTGTTGCGTTACTTTAAAACCGCATCCCAAAATGGAATACATTTTCCGCACAAACATCGATACAACGACCACAGTTTGTACACTCACCGGCTAAAATTACCGGAGAAACACCTGTAAGCTCACCCTTTAAGACGGGTCTGATTATCTGCGATTCCGGACAAACCAAATAACACTCTGCGCAGTCATCACATTTGTCTCTGGCATCGGCGCGAACTCTCAACGGGCTAACCTTCCCAATCAGGCCATAAAAAGCACCCATTGGACAAATATGTGTACACCAACCACGTTTTGTCACTAACAGATCAAAGAGAAAAACAGCCACAACCACCAACCAACCCAAACCCATACCAAAGAACAGACCTCGGTGTAACATGGACACAGGATTAACTAATTCATAGGCCAATGAACCTGTCACAGCGCTAAGCAGGAGAACCATAGCCAACAACCAGTAACGGATGCGGCGAGAAAACCCGGTACCACCCGCTAATTTTAATCGGGTGCGCAACCAGTAGGCTGCATCGGTTACAATATTGACCGGGCATACCCAGGAGCAGAAAACACGCCCGCCCACCAACAGATAAAATATAAAAACAGTTGCCGCACCCACCATCGCCTCACCCGCAATAGTGGTGAACCCAGACGCCACCATTTGTAAAAACAGGAAGGGATCTGTCATGGGAATGGTATTAAGAAACAAACTGGATGATAGATTTCCTTTGATAATCGAGCCCAACAGACAGTCCGATTCAGGACTGAGCCATTGACACAAAGGTAGCGCCATAAATAGTGCCAATATGCCCAGTTGGCTGGCGCGTCGTAAAATCAACCATTTATGCGCCAACCACCAACCCTTTTTTTCTATAGCTTCCTGTCCGACTTTAAGCTTCATTATCACCTGGCCTCCTGGATACCCTGGTTCAGAAAGTCCAGTGGGCTGACACTGCCCGATAATTGATCATCTCTTTTTTCAACAGGAGTAATAATAGGATTGCCCTTTTTATCGACAACCAAACCTTCACCATGATGGTCATAGCGCATCCCTTCTGGCAGGTTGTACTGATGCTGATCCTCCGGATTAATCAGGCTACCACCTGATTTTTCCTGCTGATCCCAGCCAACCCGGTAATGATGCCCCAGATCTCCCTTCGCCAGGTGTGTCGGAAAAATTTTGATGGCTGCGGCCTCTTCCAAAATACAGGCTCTTTCACAAAGGCCACAACCGGTGCAGGCATCTGAGTGCACTATGGGTATAAACTTTGCGTGCCTGCCCGAGCGTTTATTGTGTCTATAATCCAGCGTGATGGCTTCGCCTCGCAAAGGGCAAACATTAAAACAAACCTCACAACGCAATCCTAAAAATGCGATGCATGTCTCCTGGTCAACGACCACTGCAAGCCCCATTTTCGCCTCGTTGATGTCATCAAGGCTGCGATCCAGCGCGCCCGTGGGACAGTTTTGAATACAGGGGATATCTTCACACATCTCACAGGGTCCGGTGCGGGCGACAAAGTAGGGCGTGCCGGTTGGAACATCATCTCCAATTCTGGCCAACTGCAAAATACCGTAGGGACAATCACGTACACAGATCCCACAACGGGTACAGGCAGCCTGAAAATCATCCTCGGGCAAAGCCCCGGGTGGACGCACTGCCAAAGGCTTTATCGCATTGGCAGATTCTGAGTAGAGACCAACACCCAAACCCAATAGCCCGACACCACAGACCGTTCCCGCCATATCACTCAGAAAGCGGCGGCGCGATGTGGTACTTTTTTTGGAGGACTTTTCGGTTTCGTAATTAAACATTTTTTGTGTAGCGCAAATGAGCAGATCAGCTGTTGGAACATGCGGCCCGGCAAAACTGGGCCGCATATCATTTTTCAAACCCAAAAAACGCAGTCAGAGGGTCAAAACCGGCATAGCATCTTGATACTCGCGATTGCGTTTCCCGAGTTAAACGCTATGCCTTAACAATCTTACAGGCACATTTTTTATAATCCGTCTCTTTTGAGAGAGGATCGGTCTGATCCAGGGTCAGCTTGTTAACCAGACGCGAGGCATCAAACCAGGGTATAAAGACCAGGCCCTCTGGAGGTTTGTTACGTCCACGGGTTTGCACAGTGCTGATCATCTCACCACGCCGTGTCTGTACCTTGATCTTGGAACCATCACGAAGCCTGCGTTTTTTGGCATCATTTTTATGCATATAAACAACCGCATCAGGCATCGCACGATGGAGTTCAGGTACCCGTTGTGTCATTGAGCCGGAATGCCAGTGCTCCAGAACACGGCCGGTGCATAACCACAGATCAAATTCATCATCTGGCGGCTCGGCTGCTGGTTCATAGGGGGCGGTGATGATATTGGCTCTACCATCTTTCTTCCCATAGAAGTGAACCGTATCTTTATCGCCCTTGACGTGTGGATCATAACCACCGCGAAAACGCCACAAAGTCTCTTTACCATCGATAACCGGCCAACGCAGCCCGCGCGCCTTATGGTAGTCATCGTACGGAGCCATTTCGTGGCCTTTCTTCGGACCTTCAAACTGAAAGCGGCGATACTCTTCAAACAAGCCCTTCTGTACATAGTAACCGAAGTGCTCTGCCTCAGAGTTGTCATATTTGTTACCCTTTTCGTCAGTCACCTGGATCTTTTCGAACTTATCGACCTGACCATTGGCATACAGTACGTCATAAAGGGTTTTGTCTCGATATTCCGGCATTTTGGCTATTAACTCATCGTCCCACACATCTGATATTTTGACATATTTGGCAAACTCCATAACCTGCCACAGGTCAGACTGTGACTCACCAGGCGCATTAACCTGTTGACGCCAGAACTGGGTACGACGTTCAGAGTTTCCGTAGGCACCTTCTTTTTCTGCCCACATTGAGGTCGGCAGGATCAGATCAGCACCCATTGCTGATATGGTCGGGTAGGGGTCAGAGACAGTGATGAAATTATCGGGGTTGCGCCACCCAGGAAGAGACTCTTCATTAAAGTTGGCGGCTGCTTGAAGATTGTTATTACACATAACCCAGAAACAGTTCATTTTGCTATCTTTCAATGCACGGTGCATCGCCACGGCGTGGATCAGGGTTTTACCCATAGCTTCACCGCTAATATCTGTCTGATCAGCACCGTCCATCTTGCCGTTGGCTCGGGGAATCGTACCTGCTGGCAGACCCCAGATTTTTTCAGCAAACTTGCAATGACCCTCTTTTTTGACAACCAGATCAGCAGGCAGGCGATGCGTAAAAGTACCCACCTCACGCGCTGTGCCACAAGCAGAGGGTTGACCTGTTAATGAAAATGGCCCGTTGCCAGGTTCAGATATTTTCCCCATCAGCAGGTGGATGTTATACACCAGGCTGTTCATCCAGACGCCACGGGTATGCTGGTTAAAGCCCATGGTCCAATAGGATGAAACTTTCTTGCTGGGGTCAGCGTAAACCTTGGCAAGCCTTTCCAGATTTGCTTTGGGTACACCTGATATTTCGGAGGCTTTTTCTACCGTGTAAGGAGCAACTGATGCAGCATATTCTTCAAAAGTGATTGCACTGAGTGCGCCTTTGTTGGCATTTTTAGCTGCCTTTTGCAGAGGGTGATTATCACGCAGACCATAACCAATGTCGGTGGGTGTTTTTTTGAAATTGCAGTGGGCATCTATAAATTCTTTGTTATAGGCTTTGTTCTGAATAATATAGTTTGCGATGTAATTACCAATGGCCAGATCGCTCTGAGGTTCAAATACGATCGGGTTGTCAGCCAGCTCAAAACTACGGTGCTTGAAAGTAGAGAGCACATGTACTTCGCAACCCTCTTTGGTCAGGCGGGTATCAGTAATACGTGACCAGAGGATGGGGTGCATCTCTGCCATATTGGAACCCCACAACACAAAAACATCGGCGTGTTCCATGTCATCGTAGCAGCCCATTGGCTCATCAATACCAAAGGTGCGCATAAAGGCACCTACGGCTGAGGCCATACAGTGCCTTGCATTGGGCTCAAGGCTATTAGAGCGAAAACCCGCCTTTATAAGTTTCTGTGCCGCATAACCTTCCCAAATTGTCCATTGACCTGAGCCAAACATACCCACGCCCTTGGGGCCCTTCTCTTTGCGAGCTTTTATCCATTTTTCAGCCATGATCTTGAAGGCTGTATCCCAGGAGACCTCAGCAAACTCACCATTTTTGTCATACTGCCCATTTTTCATTCGCAACAAGGGTTTGGTCAGCCGGTCTTTTCCGTACATAATTTTGGTCAGGAAATAGCCCTTGATACAGTTCAAACCTTTGTTGACAGGCGCATCAGGGTCACCCTGGGAAGCCACAACCTTACCGTTTTTAACCCCAACAAGAACTGAGCAACCCGTACCACAAAAACGACAGGCGATCTTGTCCCAACGAACGTCATCGCCTGTATCTTTGGCAATGACAACAGAGGGCAGCGTGACGCCTGCCGATACTGCAGCAGCAGAGACGGCCTGACTTTTAATAAACTCTCGACGTGTAAATTTCATAGTTAAGACACCTCTACTCGATTTTTGCTGTGAGATTCCTCGGCCTGCCTGACATCTTCATCCTCTTCAAAATACTCGTAAATAAGAGAAGAATTAAGCACACCAGGAATCTGGTGGAAACTCATAATGGTATCGCTGCAATGTGCGCGATCAGGGTGATCTACAGAAACAACCAGCTTGCCTTTCTCGTCAACGGCATGAACTTCTACGCCCTCTATCTGGCAAAGCTGTGCGGACACAAATTCAATATTTTCCGGCCTGCTATGTACGACCAGACTGAGAATACTCATTTCGTCAAACCTCCTTATCGACACTTGCGATGTTAAAACAGAGTGTGACTGACAAGCTCACCTTTCTGGTTTGACATCATCTCTAATTGCAAAATTCTTGCTGGGTCGCACCACTACCTTCTTATTTACATAAGTTATAGTCATATACCCACACAGCCAGTAGGGTATTCCCCTGCAACCCAATCCACATTGATTAAAATCAAGAAGAGCAACCTTCCCTCTGACAGGGGTTACACAGCATTGCCAACC
>CAYYRK010000099.1:0-2622 GCA_964473915.1 uncultured Pseudomonadales bacterium | reverse complement strand
ATCATCGGCACCTGCCTGAACCTAACTGAATTAAAACGCCTGGGGCGAAAGATTGGAGTCAATAAAGAGATCCTGGCTAATGACTATCGGCTGCACGGCGCTTTCGTTGGACTGGTTGGCGAGAGTTCGGGGGCTGCTCGTCTGGTCAACAGGCATCTGGACAAGAAGTACTGTGAGATGGTGCGCCACTTCTCAAAAACCGAAAACTCTCTGGCTTTAAAGGATCTATGGCGTGAAGCTTTTTCTGCCGGGGAGGTTGCGGCCGCCTACTGGACATTGATGACTCATCCCCATGTCTCAGAAGAGCTATTATTCCATGTCAATGGCCAAATTCACATGTTATCCCATCTTTCTGGTGCATCGATTCGTGTCGATATGCAGCAACTGACACACCTTCGCCGTCGCGTCCCCGAACTGGAGCGCGAGCTTAAGGCACAAAATGACAGGTCTCTGCGTATGCTGGAAAAGAAAAAAGAGACGATCCATAAACTAACACTTCAGCTTATGGGGCTCCAGCGTGCGGAGAGGGAACGTGCACGACTCAATGAGCAGTTAAAAAATCTGGAGATTGCTCATGATACCGGCGTGACTGAGATACAGATGAAGGCGCTGGAGGACTCGCTTACCCTGGCTCGTAACAATGGTGAGCGAGCAAAAACCGAAGCGGCCAACTGGAAGATATCTGCTCAGGAATACAGGGCGCAACATGAGGGAGCGAAACATCAACTGCACCAACATGTGATGGAACACCATGTCCTGGAGCAAACATTAAAAAAGGTATTGCAGTCTGACTGTGACAATTGCGAAAACAACGATCTTTGCACGGAAGATATTGACCTGTGCAACCGCTGCATCCTCTTTGTGGGCGGGCGTAACCGCCAGTGTGTGTATTTTAAGGCGCTGGTGGAACGGCGTAATGGCCAGTTCATTCACCACGATGGTGGGCTGGAGGAGAGCGGCCAGAGGTTAACAGCTCTACTGACTCGGGCCGATGCAGTCATCTGCCCACTGGATTGCATCAGTCACGATGCGATCAACCGTATCAAGCGGGACTGCAAGCGCCATGACAAACCTTTGCAGATGCTTCCCCAATCAAGTCTGGCGGCATTTACATGGGGACTTCATGAAGTCTCCGCAAAATAATGAAGAGTGCCTTTGGGTACGAGTAGCGCTCAACGAAGCTGCGCTGTTTCGGCTGCTGCGCAGTGGTGCGCTCTGCGCCAGCGATTTCCGATGTCTGGATTGCAAATCAAAACAATGTGTATGGAGATTATGCCTTATGAGTTGTAAGAATCAATTGGGAGAACAGTCTGGTACATGCGAGAACTGTGGAGGTTGCAGCAAGGGTGGATCATCACCAAAGGCGACAACCCTTATCTCCGTTTCTGAAGGATCAGTTAATATCGGCACCCAGGGCCATGGCCTCTTCCACTTCGATCAACAAATGGGGCAACTGGCTACTTCGAGAAAGAGCTGACGCCTTACATGAATCAAAATTTTTTAAAATTCTGTATACCAGCAAGCCAACCGAAGCCTTCCGGGTTCCGGCAGCCAGCCAGTATCGCGCTGCTATTCCTGGGAAAATACTATGAAGAGATACAACAAACGAGCAATGGCCAGCATATTAGCCATCACCTGTAGCATGAGCCTAACATTTACAGCCGCTCAGGCCGAAGAGACCGACCTGAAACGGGAGCTTCTCAACCTCAAAAACAAAATCGAACGCCTGGAAAAGAGTCAACTAGCCATGGAAGAAAAAAGAAAACCAACACTGGATAACATCTATTTCAGTGGCCTCATAGAGGTGGAAGCTGGCTACATTGCTGGCCCCGATGGTGATGAGAGTGACATTGTAGTGGCCACCGTGGAGCTTGGTATTGAAGCTCAGGTGAACCCCTGGGTGAATGGCCAAGTTTTGGTTCTGTTCGAAGAAGATGAGACCGACCCACCAGAGATCGACGAAGCAATTATAACCATCGCCAACCCGAACGCTTCGCCCTGGTCGCTCGCCGCAGGGCGCCTCTATGTACCCTTCGGCAACTTTGACAGCGTAGCCATCTCTGACCCGCTCACGCTGGAGATCGGTGAAACTCGGGAAACCGCCGTCCAGCTTGGTTATATCGCCAATGGGTTTCACGCCCTGAGCTACTTTTTCAACGGTGACACCAATGAGGGTGACAGCGACAATATCGACGATTATGGGTTCGCTTTGGGTTACTCCCATGAGGGTGGCGAAAGAGCTCTGGGTTACGATTTGGGGGCTTCATGGATCAGCAACCTGGGCGATTCTGACAGCCTGCAGGACACGGTTACCGACCCCGACAATCTGGAAAACACTGTGGGCGGCTGGGGCCTTCATGCCAAGCTGAACTGGAGTGATTTAGCTCTGATCGCTGAATATCTATCGGCAGCGGAATCCTTTGACTCAGCAGATCTTGCTTTCGCTGGCTCCGGCGCCAAGCCCCGCGCCTGGAACATCGAGCTGGACTATGGCTTCAAGATCGCAGACAGGGAAGCAGAGCTGGCCATAGCCTGGCAACAAAGCGATGAAGCCCTGGCGCTTGAGTTACCGCAGACCCGTATGCTTGCCTCGCTCTCAATGGGTATCTACAAAAACACTGC
>CAYYRK010000098.1:0-9229 GCA_964473915.1 uncultured Pseudomonadales bacterium | reverse complement strand
ATGATATAACCACGTTTCCTGGGCTCAACCGGCACGTTTGAGCAACAGTATCGCCAACGCACAGAACAATGCACTGGGAATAAAGCTAGCGTAAAATGGCTCGAACCCGAATACGATGCTGGCTGGGGCCAGAAAACCTTCAGTGTATTTGAATAACATCCCCAGTATAACACCGGAAAACACCCTAAAGCCCATGGTGACCGAGCGCAATGGCCCGAATATACAGGAAAGTGCAACCAGCACCATCACCACTGTAGCAAGTGGCTGAGAGATTTTTTTCCAATAAGCGAGCCGGTATTTCTGGGTATTAAGCCCCTGTTCTGCCAGGTAGGCTGCATACTGATAAAGACCTCGTATCGACAGATCTTCCGGCTTGATCACCTGCAACCGTAATAAGCCAGGGGTCAGATCAGTGTCCCATCTCAGGGTTGGGTAGATATTCTGTTCAGCTCTATTCTGGGCAAATTCGGTCTCTACCACACCCTGTAACACCCAGTGATCACCTTGAAAAATTGCACGACTGGCATAACGGGCATGTTTGAGTTCCCGTGCCTGGTTAAAGTGGTACTGGGTAACCCCAAAGATAATCCCATTGGGCAACACTGCATTAAAATGCATATAGTCATTGGCTTCACGATGCCAATAACCCTCTTTGGAGCTCATCGCTTTATCGCCACTTTTGGCCAGTGCCCGTCGACTTTGAGCAAACCCTTCGGTATAGGGCACCACATATTCACCCACCAGGGTTCCTATACACACAACCAACAGTGCTGGCTTGACCGCAGCCCAGGAGATCCGGCTAACCGATACCCCTGCAGCACGCATCACCGTTAACTCACTGTGATTGGCCAATGTTCCGAGCCCCACGAGGCAACCTAGCAATACCGATAACGACAAAAACTCGTAGATACGCTTTGGAATCGTGATGCCGACATACTGAAAAGCCTGCAGCATCTGGTAATCAGCCTCCAGGTTCTGCATCTCATCCACCAGTGAAAAAATAATATCCAGTCCGGTGATAACAAAAATCATCAGCATAATGGAGCTACTGACAGTGCCTGCTATATAGCGATCAAGACGGCGCATCACTGACCCCTAAACCAGGGTAGTTTACGATGGATATTGCCTAACAGGGAGAGCCCGATACCTAGAAAAAGCAGGTGTACCCACCACAGACCCAGGTAGGGTGAGATGTTACCCTCTGCCAACGCTGAACGCACCGTCGTCAGAATGATCAGATAACCCATATAGAGAAAGATCGCTGGTAACAATCGCAGATAGCGCCCCTGCCTTGGATCAACCCGTGATAGAGGAATAGCTATCAGAGGGAGCACCAGCACCAGCAGTGGCAGGGATATACGCCACTGTAGCTGTGCAATATCCCGGCTATCCTCAGACCCCAGCAGCTCAGTAGTGGATTTAAGCTCACTTTTTAGACGCCGCTTTCTTACCGTGGGTGGCGGTATCCTGACGCCATACTGCTGATATTGGGTTACTCTATATTCCGGATCACCCGGCGTACCCTCATAACGATAGCCATTTTCAAGCAGCAGAAAATGGTCTCCTGTTGATTCATCCACATATTGGGAACCGGTTTCGGCAACCAGCAATACCAACGACTGTTTCTTCTCCAGCCGCTGAGAAATAAATATATTATGCATCTGCTTGCGATCTTTGCTGAGCGTTTCCGTGTAAGTAACTCTATCGCTGGAACCCAGCTCCTGAAAGCGACCCGGCATCAGGGCATCAAATTCTGTTCTGGCATCCTGAGCTCGGAAAATATCCTCGACACGTTTGGCCCCCCAGGGGCTCAGATTGAGGCTTAAATACCCGACTACCCCGGCAATCAATATCGCTGGTGCCAGAGTATAGATTACTAGTCGGCGCATACTCATACCGCAAGCGGCCAACACAGTCATCTCACTGTCCATATAAAGTCGGCCGTAACACAGCAGAATCCCGAGAAAAAGCCCCAGAGGTAGTATCAGCTCCAGGAAGCCGGGGAGCCTATAGGCCATAATGGTAAAAAGCACCTCTGCAGCCAGCCCTCCGGCTGCCGCTTCAGCCAGATATTTGATAAAGCGACCGCTCATAACGATTAGTAACAGTATCAGGGTCACTGCCAGCATGGTGCTGATAACATTTCTAAACAGGTAACGGAAAATAATCAAGGATTAATAATATCCACAGTCTTGTTCAAGGAGTTACATTCTATAACGGCTGTTTTAAACTTGAGAACTGGTAATCAGAATTTATTCACGTAAACTCTCTATTTAAGCAGATTCACACTCCAGATATTCGAGGAAGCTATGCAATACACAATTAAAATCGGCACACCTGAACAACAGGCCAGCGCCTGTGTCATTGTCCCTGTCTTCGACAACAACAAGTTATCCACCTGCGGCCAGACACTGAACAGGGCCAGTGAAGAACAGCTGAGCGAGGTACTAAAAAGCGGCGACCTGAAGCCAAATCCCGGCAACACTTTGCTGCTGCACTCTGCAAAGAACATTAAAGCCAAACGGATCATTCTGGTACATTTCGGAAAGAAAAAAGAGCTGAATGAAAACACCTTTTGCAAGAGTATTCGTGGCGCACTCAGCGTACTGAAAAATACCGGCGCCACCAATGCCATACTCTACCTGGATGATATCTGGCCGCAATCCCGTGACCTTGCCTGGGCATCAACACAAACTGTACTGATCAACAGCAATCTCTGTTATCGTTTTACCGAGCTAAAAAGTAAAGAGGACAAAAACCCGAGCCCACTAAAAACATTATCGCTAGGGTTCACCGACCACACCTCATCCCAAAATGCCGAAAAATCGATTAGAGACGCCTCAGCCATTGGCAAAGGCCAGGCCATCACTCGTACGCTAGGCAACCTGCCGGGGAATATCTGCACCCCCTCCTACCTGGCAGATGAAGCAAAGAAGCTAGCTAAAGAATACAGCAGTATCAGCACCCAGATACTAGATGAGAGCAAAATGAAAGAGCTGGGCATGGGCGCCCTCCTGTCCGTCAGTGCTGGCAGCAAACAACCGGCCAAGCTGATTATCATGCAGCACAAGGGCGGAAAAAAAGATCAGCGTCCCCAGGTACTCATCGGCAAAGGCGTCACCTTTGACAGCGGCGGCATTAGCCTTAAGCCAGGCGCTGCTATGGACGAAATGAAATTTGATATGTGCGGTGCTGCCAGTGTCTTTGGCACCCTGAAGGCCGTTGCAGAACTGGATCTTAAGATCAACCTGGTAGTCATTGTGGCAGCCGCTGAAAATATGCCCGGCGGCGGCGCAACAAAGCCCGGTGATATCATCACCAGCATGTCAGGCCAAACCATCGAAATCCTTAATACAGATGCCGAAGGACGCCTGGTTCTATGTGATGCTCTTAGCTATGTCGAGCGATTTGATCCCGCCGCTATTATCGATGTCGCAACCCTGACCGGTGCCTGTGTGATCGCTTTGGGCGAACATGCCAGCGGCCTGATGACCAATCAGGACTCCCTGGCACAAGAACTGATCAGCGCAGGCGAATATATGAATGATCGCGCCTGGCAACTACCACTATGGGAAGATTACCAGCAGTCTCTGGACAGCAACTTTGCTGACATGGCCAATGTTGGTGGTCGAGCCGGGGGCACCATTACTGCTGCCTGCTTTTTATCCAAATTTACCAAAAAACAGCGCTGGGCACACCTGGATATCGCCGGTACCGCCTGGCTGTCTGGCAAGAAAAAGGGCGCCAGCGGCAGACCTGTTGCCCTGCTGACCCGCTATCTGCAAGACCGGGAGGAAGCACTACAAACCCAAGAGCCTGGGTAACAACCCATGACCCGCATCGACTACTACATCCTCAGCACACAAAGCACAAAGGAGCGGCTGCTACTTGCCTGTCGTATTGTCGAAAAAGCCTTCAGGAAAGGGCATCAGGTTTATGTGCATGCAGAAGATGAACAAACCGCAACGCAGATGGACCGCGCGCTGTGGAGTTTTCGCGCCGACAGCTTCATCCCTCATAACCGGCTTGGCGAAAATAGTGAAGCCCCAGCAGCGGTAGAGGTTGGCAGCGAGCAGCAGCCAGAGCGGCACCACGATGTACTGATAAACCTGAGCAATAAAATTCCAGATTTTTTCAGCCGTTTTAACCGGGTTGCCGAGATCGTTTCCCAACAACCCGAAATTCTAGAGGCCTCACGAATCAACTATGGTTTCTATCGTGATCGTGGTTACCCGATGCATAACCACGACCTGCGTAACCGCTAACAATTGATGGGCCCCTGACTACCCCGCAACACTCACCCCATGTATAATCGGCGCTCTTTTCAACCGCAAAAAACAGACCTTCAGGCAGCAAGATGGAAAAAACCTACCAGCCACAGCAAATAGAATCTCATTGGTACCAGATCTGGGAAGAAAGGGGCTACTTCAAACCTTCCGGCGAAGGTGAGCCCTACTGCATTATGATTCCGCCACCCAATGTCACCGGTAGCCTGCATATGGGGCACGGTTTTCAGGAAGCGATCATGGATGCTCTGGTTCGCTACCACCGGATGAAGGGACACAACACCCTGTGGCAGGTGGGTACAGACCATGCGGGCATCGCCACCCAGATGGTGGTGGAGCGGCAACTCGACGAAAAGGGTATTTCACGGCACGACCTGGGTCGAGATAAATTTATTGAGAAGATCTGGGAATGGAAAGAGCAATCCGGGGGTACGATTACCGGCCAGCTGCGGCGTCTGGGGGCCTCTCCTGACTGGTCACGTGAACGCTTCACCATGGACGAGGGTTTCTACCAGGCCGTGCAGGAGGTCTTCATTCGCCTCTACAATGAGGGGCTTATCTATCGCGGTAATCGCCTGGTCAATTGGGATCCGCAGCTACATACCGCCGTTTCTGACCTAGAGGTTATCTCCAGCGAAGAGAAGGGCCATATGTGGCATTTCCGCTACCCTCTGGCTGACCGAAGTGGCCACCTGGTCGTCGCAACAACACGCCCGGAAACCATGCTGGGCGATACTGCCGTGGCGGTTCATCCGGAGGACGAACGTTACCGAAACCTGATCGGCCAGTCTGTACTGCTGCCCTTGAGCAACCGGAAAATACCGGTTATTGCCGATGAGTACGTCGACATGACCTTTGGCACCGGTTGCGTAAAGATCACCCCGGCACATGATTTTAATGACTATGAAGTGGGGAAACGACACGGCCTTGAGAAGATCAACATCTTTAATGATGATGCCAGGATCAACAGCAATGCACCCCAGGAATACCAAGGGCTGGATCGCTTTGAGGCACGCACACAGGTCGTTGCTGACATGGAGTCAGCTGGCTTATTGGAGAAAGTTGAAGATCATCTGCTCAAAATCCCCAGGGGCGATAGAAGCGGCGTGGTCATTGAGCCTTATTTGACCAATCAATGGTATGTTTCTACCCAGACTATGGCCGACAAAGCGATCAAGGCGGTCGAGTCAGGCGAGATCCAGTTTACTCCGAAAAACTGGGAAAATACCTATTTTGCCTGGATGAGAGATATTCAGGACTGGTGTATCTCCAGACAGCTCTGGTGGGGACACAGAATTCCCGCCTGGTATGATGATAATGGAAAAATTTATGTCGGCAAAAGTGAGGCCGAGATCCGCGAGAAGCATGGGCTTGACGCTGATATCTGCCTGACACAGGATGAGGATGTACTCGATACCTGGTTTTCCTCCGGACTCTGGACTTTTGGTACGCTGGGCTGGCCCGAGCAGACAAAAGAGCTGGCAACCTTTCACCCGACCGATGTGCTGGTGACAGGCTTTGATATCATCTTCTTCTGGGTAGCCAGAATGATCATGCTAACTCTGCATTTCATGGACGAAGTTCCCTTTAAAACGGTCTATGTGCATGGCCTGGTGCGAGACAATCACGGCCAGAAAATGTCAAAATCCAAGGGTAATGTTCTGGACCCTATCGACCTAATTGACGGTATTGACCTGGAATCGCTGGTCACCAAGCGTACCGCTGGAATGATGCAACCGCACCTGCGAAAAAAGATTGAGAAACTCACCCGCGAAGATTTTCCCGAAGGGATCAATGCCTACGGGACTGATGCGCTGCGCTTCACCTACTACTCGCTGGCATCCACTGGCCGGGACATTAATTTTGATGTTGGCCGTATTGAGGGCTTCCGTAATTTCTGCAACAAAATATGGAACGCCACCCGCTATGTGCTAATGAACTGCGAGGACAAGGACTGCGGCCTTGAAGGCGAAGTTAAGCTATCACTCGCTGATCGCTGGATCATCAGCCAACTGCAACAGACTAAAGCTGCCGTTATCAAAGGCATTGAAAGCTACCGCCTTGATCTGGCATCTCAAGCATTATATGACTTTATCTGGAACCAGTATTGCGACTGGTACCTGGAGCTTTCCAAGCCGGTACTCTGGGATGAAGCAGCAGATGAACGCATTCAACGAGGCACCCGCCGCACTCTGGTCCAGGTATTGGAAACAACGCTGCGAATGGCCCATCCACTCATGCCATTTATTACCGAAGAGATCTGGCAACGCATCGGCAAACTGGCGGGCAGTACGGGTGAAACTCTGATGCTGCAATCCTATCCACTGCCTGATGAAACAAAGATTGATCACCAGGCAACCCAGGATATTGAATGGGTCAAGGGTATTATTATGGCCGTTCGTAATATTCGTGGTGAAATGAATATCTCTCCAGGCACCCCGGTGCCGATTATCCTGAAGAACTATAGCGCCCAGGACGCGCAGCGGTTGCAGCACAACCGTCAGTTTTTGCTAAAACTGGCCAAACTGGCTTCAATCGAACTTCTGCCAGAGGGAGAGGAGCCACCCATGTCAGCAATCCAACTACTGGGTGACATGGAGATACGAGTACCGATGAAGGGGCTGATAGACGCTCAAGCTGAAGTGGATCGCATTAGCCGGGAGATTGAAAAGCTGGACAAGGATCTTGGCCGTGTCAGAGGCAAGCTCAACAACAGTAGCTTTATCGACAAGGCCCCCGCTGCCGTTGTAGAAAAAGAAAGGGGCAAGCTAGCCGGTTTTGAAACAGCTAAAAGCACACTTGTACTGCAATTACAGCAGATGCATGAACTGCTTTAAGTCACAGGCAGCGCACCCAAAAGATTATTAATACAGATTCAAATAGAGGTAATTATTCACCACTTGAGTTGTTAATTCCTCTTCTGAGGATATAATGGCTGGCACCCTCTTGAATAGATGTCGTCTGTACAACTAACCAAGAGGCAAAGAAAAAATCTAATAAAACTATAAAATAGTGTTTGAGGGGAAAAAATATGACTGATCGTGAAGCTGGCACAGTCAAATGGTTTAATAACGCCAAAGGGTATGGATTTATAGAACGTGAAGATGGTCAGGACGTGTTTGTTCACTACCGGTCTATCCAGGGGGATGGATACCGGAAACTGGCAGACGGCCAAAGGGTTGAATATCGTATAGTGGAAGGTGAAAAAGGGCTTCAGGCTGAAGAGGTCAGTGCTGTAATTTAAGTGCACTATTTCAGCAATAAGCAAGAGAAGCATTAGCCTTACGGTCTGATGTGACACCACCCATTGTAGTGATTGACAGCACTAGAACATAACTATTTACTACAACGTCATCGCCAAACAGACCCGCTATCAGGGTCTGGTTGCGGGCGTGGTTATTTTTTATTGAGGATGCTATGGGTTTGATGGATGCCACTTGGTTAATTGTGTTACTTGGGTTTGCGCTTGGTGTTTTAACCGGTGCTGTCGTTTACCGGCTGACACGATCTAATAGTGCGAAAGCGAATAAACTTGAGCAGGAGCTGATTAAATTACAGCGCCTACATGAAAGCTACAAGGAAGAGGTCGCTAACCATTTCAGCAAAACTTCCGAGTTGGTTGAAGACCTGACTTCAGATTATGTCAAGGTGTACAAACACCTGGCCAGTGGTGCAACAAATTTAGCTAATATACCGCCCTCCGAGTTGCTTATTAATCAACAGCAGGAGAACTCGCTGGCAGCTATTGTCAATGAGGTTGAGGATGCGGTTGACGATCAAGATCAAGACAGCAAACCTCCCGTTGAACCACCCAAAGACTACGCCCCCAAGGAAGAGGGTGCAGAGGGCACCCTATCGGAATCTTTCAGCGTCGGTACTGGATCAAAAACAAAGCCCGTCTAGCCCGGCTCAATGACCCGCCAGTTTGAACACCCGATGCCCTGCTCAACCGAAGATTTTAGAATCAGGCTGGGTTATCAATATCAATAAACTGGTGAGTAACCCCTAGCCTGTTGGCTAACAGATCACCAAGTGCGCGAACACCAAAGCGTTCTGTAGCGTGATGGCCAGCAGCAAAAAAATGGACGCCAGTCTCCCGGGCTATGTGTGTCGTTGGTTCGGATATCTCCCCGCTAATATAGGCATCAACGCCAATTTTAGCGGCCCTTTCGATAAAACCCTGGGCCGCACCCGTACACCAGGCCACCGTTTTAATCTGCCGCGCACTACCTGCCACATGGACTGGGTGCCGGCCCAGCCTGGCCTCAATGTGCGCAGAAAAACGTTCGGCACTTATGGCGGCTGGCAACTCCCCCACTAAGCCAATACTATGCTCTGAATCATTGTCCAGCCCACCGGTAATCTCAATATCCAGCTGTTGCGCCAACTGTACGTTGTTACCAAAATCCGGGTGCGCATCCAGTGGCAGATGAAAAGCGATCAAACTGATATCGTGCGCAAGCAGCAAGCCCAAACGGCGCCGCAGCATTCCCAGCACCCGCGGGTCGTCGCCCTTCCAAAAATAACCATGATGAACCAGCACCGCGTCTGCCTGCTGCTCCACCGCAGCTTCCAGGAGTGCATAACTTGCACTTACGCCGGAAACAATCTTACTGACTTGAGGTTTTCCTTCAACCTGCAGCCCATTGGGGCAATAGTCGTCAAACTGCTCTGGGCGCAGCAAGTTATTACACGTATCAAGTATCTCTTTCAAGGTTACTGACATAACAACACCCCGTTTTATAAAAATGAGCCCGCACACCATACTCTGTTCAGCCATTAATTTTAGGTTAAACAGTGAATTGCCGGTAATCTTATGGACTCACGCATTATACAATCAAGCTACGGTTTACTTCATCACACACCGTGCGATAATAAACTAATTGGAGTAATCTCTTCTCCCTGGGGGAGGAAGCTAGGTTGGGAGGTATACAAAACGGTGA
>CAYYRK010000097.1:5427-9362 GCA_964473915.1 uncultured Pseudomonadales bacterium | reverse complement strand
CGCTAGTGAGTTCCAGATAAATCCCCTAAAATAGATCGCCATTCAATTACACTATTTTCATATTTATCAAAACGAGTCAGGGAGAGAAAATTATGTCAGATATTTCCGTTGTTATAGTAACAGGTGCCCGCACGCCCATGGGGGGGTTTCAGGGTGCGCTGGCTACCATCCCCGCTCCGGAACTTGGCGCGTGCGCTGTTAAGGCGGCCTGCGAACGCGCCAATCTTGACGATGACTCTATTGATGAAGTCCTGATGGGATGTGTGCTACCAGCAGGTCTGGGACAGGCTCCGGCACGTCAAGCCGCCCTCAAAGCCGGGCTGAGTGTGGCAACCTGCTGCACAACCATTAATAAGATGTGTGGCTCAGGCATGAAGGCCACACTGATGGCCCACGATCAGATCAAGGCGGGCAGCAGCCGTGTAGCCATTGCCGGTGGTATGGAGAGCATGTCTTTAGCTCCCTATATACTCCCTAAAGTCAGGCAGGGGTTGCGGATTGGCCATGCAGAGATGAAGGATCATATGTTCTTTGATGGTCTGGAGGACGCTTACAACGGCCGACTGATGGGTAGCCTTGCTCAGGAAGTTGCCGACCGTTACCAGATTACTCGAGAGGATATGGATAATTACGCTATCGAATCTCTGCACCGAGCACAAAAAGCGATCGACGAAGGCTGGTTTGAAGATGAGATCACGCCTGTAACCGTAAAGGGTCGTGGCGGGGAGGTCAGTGTTGCTCAGGATGAACAGCCCGGCAATGCTCGTATTGAAAAAATACCGCTGCTTAAACCAGCCTTTAAGACAGACGGCACTATTACTGCGGCCAATGCCAGTTCAATTTCCGATGGCGCAGCCGCACTGGTACTGATGAGTGACCAGGAAGCCTCAACACGCGGCTTGTCTCCCATGGCACGCATTGTTGCGCATGCCAGCTGTGCCAGGCACCCGGATGAATTTTCCTTTGCCCCCAATGATTCAATCGTCAAGGTTTTGGAAAAGGCTGGCTGGTCTCTGGATGAGGTGGATCTATTTGAAGTTAACGAGGCCTTTGCCTCGGTTCCCCTGCTCAGCATCAAAGAGCTTGGCATTCCTCGGGACAAGATTAATATTCAGGGAGGTGCCTGCGCGCTAGGCCACCCCGTCGGTGCCTCTGGAGCGCGCATCATTCTCACACTGATGCACTCATTGCGCCGCCTGGGCCTGAAAAAAGGTGTAGCCTCTCTTTGCATTGGAGGAGGTGAAGCCACGGCAATAGCCATCGAGATGCTGTAACGCAAAACGGATAAAACCTGAGTCTTACTGAAGAACAGAAGGCGTAATCTCTGCGCAAATACTCCACCGCCTTCACTGCGGTGGAGCTTAAAATGCAGGCAAGCACCTATAGAAAATATTAGGCAACAGAAAGGCAGGAATGAATAATCATCGCTACAACTTCCTGGGGGGCGAGCGTTTCGCAGCTCAGTTGGTGATCTGCATAGCGGCGATAAAGAGAGGACCGCTCCCTAAAAAGGGACTTGAAACTCTGCGTCGGGCATCGGGCTATTCCTCGACTGGCATAGTTCTGAATTCGGCCAGTTAATTCAACCAAAGGCAGGTCCAGATAGACCACCGGGCCAAATGCACGCAGGTGCTGCATTCCAGATTCACTGTACACGGCACTCCCCCCCGTAGCCACAACCAGGCCGGTACAGTCCGTTGCCAGCAACACCTGTTCTTCAATCCGGCGTAGCGCCAGGTAACCCTGTTCATCAATTATTTGCTGCAGGGGTTTTCCCTCTCGCACCTGTATATCAATATCAGTATCTAAAAACCCCAGGCCCAGCTCCTTGGCAAGAAGTATACCTACACTACTTTTACCCGCGCCGGGCATACCGATCAGAACAACACAATTTGGCTTTTCCGACATGATCCTGAAATCCTTAGCTGAGCAGGGTATCTGTGCTTATTCATCTATCATAGCAGCCAAACAGGGAGTTGAGGATGGTAGTTATATCAGGCTCGATTTAATATAGGTAATCAGGCGAGTAACCGCCTCATTTTCCGAGTTACCCTTGTTGATCAGATTGATACCGATCTTGCCCAGTTTTGGAAACTTCTCACAAGTCCGGATAATATTTAGATTATCCGGTACTGTACTTTTCGCCAGCACAGTCACCCCCAAACCCTCCTCAATGGCCGCCTGGATTCCGGTAAGATCGGGAATAGTGTAGATGATCCTCCAGGGTTGCTTTATCTGATTGAGGGTTTTTATAGCGCGATCTCTGTAGATACAACCATTCGGTGCTGCAATCAAAGGGACAGTATCCTGCAGGTGAGCACTATGGGCATGGCTAGTCACCCAGACCAGCTCATCAACCTTGACCCGCCCGTTGCCAGCGCCGGTGACGGAATCGTGTAACGCCAAAATAAGATCGAAGCCCTTTGAGTCTGCCTTTGAGAGCAGATTTCTGCTCAGGTCACTGGTAACTTCCAGGGTTACATTTGGGTAGGATTGGGCAAAACGACCCACAATTTTAGGTAGCAGGGTGGTGGCAAATTCACTGGGCAAACCCAGGTGTAACCGCCCACTAAGATCTGGCTTTATGAACTGACTGATAATCTCATCATTCAGCTTTAAAATTTGCCGGGCCTTCACCGCAAGAAGCACACCTGCCTGGGTCAACTCCAATTGCACACTGGAACGATTGAACAGGCTGACACCCAGAGTAGCCTCAAGACGTTTGACCTGCAGGCTGATTGCTGGCTGCGACCGCCCCAGCATATTCCCCGCCTGGGTGAAGCTTCCCAGCTCATGAATGGTTACAAAAGTACGCAGCGTATCCATTGACAGATTATTCACTGCGTATTCCTTGCCTTTTTTCGTGATTAGCCATTAGTTTTATAAATACTGAGATTATGAATATTCATTTAACAAATCTAAACCAAGCCTATAATATGTTCGCCTTTAAGGTCAAGCTGCGCCCCTCCTGGCGCAAGGCAGTATCGATTATTATGTTAACCGGAACAGTAGTATGAGTAGCGATACCCACTTATCCAGAACGCCTTTATATGATCTACACTGTGAGCTTGGTGGCAAAATGGTGCCCTTTGCGGGCCATGAAATGCCTGTGCAATATCCCGCTGGGATTATTCAGGAACACCTGCATACTCGGCGCGCAGCTAGTCTTTTTGATGTGTCCCATATGGGGCAGGTCCTGGTCTCTGGCTCCGATGTAACTCACCGGGTGGAAACACTAATTCCGGTAGACCTGGAAAAATTAGGCGAGCATCGTGCGACCTACGCCCTGCTGACCAATGCTCAGGGCGGTATTCAGGATGATCTTATTATTACCCGCTGGACGGAAAAAGAACTTTTTTTGGTCGTTAATGCGGGCTGCAAAGAACAGGATTTCGCCTACTTGAGCACGCATCTGGCCGAATCTTGTTCACTCAAAATGCTCGAAGATCAGGCACTACTTGCGTTGCAGGGGCCCTCCTCAGCACAGGTTATAAACACATTGCTGCCCGAAACAGCAGGCCTGCTATTTATGCATGGCTGCACCGCCCTTCTGGATGGAGCTACTCTTTATGTCACTCGATCCGGCTACACCGGAGAAGATGGCTTTGAAATATCGATTCCAGCCGAGCATGCTGATAAAATAGCACGGCAGCTGTTAGCGTTTGAACAGGTTCAACCAGCCGGGTTGGGAGCCCGAGATTCCCTGCGACTGGAGGCGGGCTTGTGCCTTTACGAACATGACATCGACCAGCAAACAACCCCTATTGAAGCTTCATTGCAGTGGTCAGTTTCGCCCGCCAGACGAGCTGGAGGAGTCCGGGAAGGTGGCTACCCTGGTGCTGAACTCATTCAGGCGCAGATGACTCAGGGCTGTGCCGCTCGTAAGCGGGTTGGATTTGAAATCAGAGGAAAAATACCTGTTAGAGAGGGCGCAC
>CAYYRK010000097.1:0-5327 GCA_964473915.1 uncultured Pseudomonadales bacterium | reverse complement strand
GTCACCGTAGGTATTTCAGAATTTGCCCAGGATCAACTCGGAGATATTGTTTTTATCGAGTTACCAGAGGTCGATCAGGAAATAAGCCAGGGCGATGAGGTCGCGGTGATTGAATCAGTTAAAGCTGCCGGAGAGATCAAAGCCCCCGTTACCGGAGTAGTGGTTGAGATCAACGAAACTTTGGCTGATGCGCCAGAAACAGTTAATCAAGACCCTACCGGTACTGGCTGGTTTTTCCGAGTACGTGTTGAAGCTGAGGTGATTCCCGGTGACTTTCTGGGCGAAGATGAGTATCAAACTTTTCTGGACGAACAGTAAGCGCCAGGGCCGTAAGCCTTCTCCGCGAGCTAATCGTTAATTCTAACATAACCTGGTCGTGCCACCCGGGACGACCCGGCTTTTCTGACAGGTAATAGCAATGCACAAACCAGGAGGCGCAACGCCTTTCGAGGCCCTGTCCGGGGGGTTCGCCGAACGGCATATCGGCCCGACTCCGGATCAACAAAAGGCGATGCTGCAGCAACTGGGCATCTCCTCCATCGAAGAACTAACCCGAGCTGTAGTACCCCCGAACATCCTGTCGACCGATAAACTGGATCTGACAGAGAGCTGTTCTGAGCAACAGGCACTCAAGGAGCTTGCTGCCATTGCAGATCGTAATCAGCTCTACCGTTCTTTTATAGGCCAGGGCTACTACAACTGTTACACCCCCAATGTTATTGGACGCAACATTCTTGAAAATCCTGCCTGGTATACCGCTTATACCCCATATCAGCCAGAAATTTCCCAGGGCAGACTCGAAGCACTGCTTAACTATCAGACCATGATCTGCGACCTGACCGGCATGGATCTGGCGAACGCCTCCCTGCTCGATGAAGCCACAGCGGCAGCCGAAGCCATGACCATGTGTCAGCGTCTTAGCAGATCAAAAAGTAAACTGTTTTTCGTCTCCCAGGACTGCTTACCGCAAACCATCGATGTCATCCAGACCCGAGCACGCCCCATCGGGGTAGAGATAAAAATCGGGGATCATCGTGCCGACCTTCAGGGTCTGGATTGTTTTGGCGTCCTGCTTCAGTACCCCGCAGCAGGGGGCGAGGTACATGACTACCACAAAGCGATAGAGCAGGCCCACGCACAACAATCCATAGTGGTTATGGCCGCAGACATTCTTGCCCTGATGCTACTTAAATCGCCAGGTGAGCTGGGCGCCGATATAGCCATTGGTTGCTCACAGCGCTTTGGCGTACCACCCGGATTTGGCGGGCCACATGCCGCCTACATGGCAACCCGTGAAGCTTTTAAAAGAGCGATGCCTGGTCGTATTGTCGGCGTCTCTATCGACAGCCACGGTCAGAACGCATACCGTCTGGCCCTGCAAACCCGTGAACAGCATATTCGCCGCGAAAAGGCGACTAGCAATATCTGCACCGCCCAGGTGCTGCTGGCTGTTATGGCCAGCATGTATGCTGTCTACCATGGTCCGCAGGGTCTTAAACGGATCGCACAGCGAACCCATTATCTGGCCCGGCTCCTGGCCAGCGGGCTGCAAGATATGGGCTATACAGTGGGAGAACAGGCTTTTTTTGATACCTTAACGCTACCCTGTGGCGGGCAAACTGCCCAGATACACAAGGCCGCAAGAGATCGACAGGTCAACCTGCGCGAAATTAACTCAACCTCAATCGGGGTTTCACTGGATGAAGCCAGCACCCTGGATGACGTCACGCTGCTGTGGGAGATTTTTGATCTTCAGGGCAACTGTACGCCGAACCTTGAACAGTTGCAGACCAAGCTGCAGGATATCCTGCCTGACACCCTGTTGCGCACCGATGCGGTACTCGATCATCCCGTATTCAACCGCCATCATTCAGAAACGGAGATGCTGCGTTATATCCGCTCGCTTGCCGACAAAGATATTGCGCTGGACCGCGCAATGATTCCGCTTGGCTCGTGCACCATGAAACTGAATGCTACCAGCGAAATGCTACCGATCACCTGGCCGCAGTTTAGCCAGCTGCACCCCTTCGTACCACTGGATCAGGCTCAGGGTTATCTACAGATGATCCAGGAGTTAGAGCAGATGCTCTGTGCTATCACAGGTTATGATTCGATATCACTACAGCCCAATGCCGGCTCGCAGGGCGAATATGCTGGCCTGCTAGCTATCAAGGGGTGGCATGAAAGCCGGGGTGAGACACACCGAAATATCTGTTTGATTCCAGGCTCTGCCCACGGAACCAACCCCGCCTCAGCCCAGATGTGCGGTATGCGGGTGGTACTGATTAAGTGCGATGACAGTGGCAATGTTGATATTGAAGATCTACGCAGCAAAGCCGTGCAACACAGCAGCCATTTGGCAGCCATCATGGTGACCTATCCATCGACACATGGCGTGTTTGAGGAGCAGATTACTGAGCTTTGTGAAATTGTCCATGCGCATGGTGGACAGGTCTATATGGACGGTGCCAATCTGAATGCTATGGTAGGGCTATGCTATCCTGGAAAATTTGGCAGCGATGTATCCCACTTAAACCTGCACAAAACCTTTAGTATTCCTCACGGTGGTGGAGGCCCGGGCGTGGGGCCGGTAGCGGTACGCTCACATCTGGCAGAATTTCTTCCCGGCCATGCCAGCTTCACTTCAGCCAACAAAACCACTATAGGTCCAGTATCAGCAGCAGCCTGGGGGAGCGCCAGTATTCTGCCTATCAGCTGGATGTATATTCGCATGATGGGACCTGATAGTTTGCGTCGCGCTACCGAAGTTGCCATTCTCAGTGCCAACTATATCGCCAGCCGTCTGTCCGATTACTACCCCGTGCTTTATACCGGAGCCAATGATCTGGTAGCTCACGAATGCATTATTGACGTGCGGCCCATTAAGGAAACTAGCGGGATCAGTGTCGATGATATCGCTAAGCGCCTGATCGATTATGGATTTCATGCCCCCACCATGTCCTTTCCGGTTGCGGGAACACTGATGGTTGAACCCACCGAAAGCGAACCTCTTGAAGAGCTGGATCGTTTCTGCGATGCCATGATTAAAATTCATGGCGAAATTATGGCGATACAAAATGGCATAATAGACGAGGATGACAATCCGCTGAAGAATGCCCCCCATACCTGTGCGTCACTGCTGACCAGCGACTGGCAACATGCCTACAGCAGAGAGCAGGCCGCCTACCCTGTGGCCACACTGCGACAAAATAAATACTGGCCTCCTGTCGGGCGAATTGATAATGTCTACGGAGATCGCAACCTGATCTGTTCGTGTCCGGCTATTACAGAATATGAGCAGGAGGAGGTAAAATGAGCACTTCAATCGTATTGACTATCATCAGCGATGACCGAACAGGGATTATCGAAACCCTCTCTGAAACGCTGGTCAACCACCAGGGAAACTGGGTCGAAAGTAGCATGTTGTCATTGGCAGGCAAGTTCGCCGGCATCCTTCGTGCCAATGTGCCCAATACTAATGCCCAGGCGCTAATTAACGAACTACAAGCACTACAGTCAACCGGCCTGCAGATTGTGGTACAGACCAGCAATCCTGCGGCTTCGCCCGCTGTAGCACAGGAGTTTTCTCTTGAACTGGTAGGCCAGGACCGCCCCGGAATTGTCCGGGATATATCCCGAGTTTTAAGTCGCTATCAAGTCAACGTAGAGGAGCTGGACACTGAGTGTCAAAGCGCTTCCATGTCGGGCGAGGACCTTTTTCTGGGGACCGCCAGAATCAGAATTCCAAAAGGGGTCTCACTGGAGGCCCTGCAGCTCGATCTTGAGGAGCTGGCCAATGAACTGATGGTAGACCTGAAACTTGAAAATTAGCAGCCGGAGCGAGTGCTTTGGGTGCGTTTTAACACAAGACGGGAGTAAAACAGCCCTCGTATAAAGGTCTCAATAACTTACTAGAGGAGTAATAAAGATGAGCATTACAGTATTATTGGAACTTCAGGTGAAGCCTGATCAGGTGGACACTCTAAAACAGATGTTTGAGGAGGCTTTGCCTGACACCCGGGGGTTTGACGGGTGCATTAAACTGGATATATTAGTCAATCAGGATCAGCCAGCCAACATGGTGCTGGTTCAAACATGGCAGACAAGGGCGCACCAGGCGCGATATTCAAGCTGGCGACAGGAAACGGGTTTTATAGCGAAGATGGGCGCACTCCTGGCAGCACCGCCTAGCGTTCGCTATTATGATCTGCTGGATCTATAGCTGTTAGCCTAATATCTTCAGTTGCCCGTCAAGAGGGATTCATAAGCCCATCAAACAGATAAAAAAGATAACTCTATGCAGAAGAGCTGAGGATTTGGCTCTTCTGGGTTGAAGTTATGATCCATATCTCGTTTTCCGCAGGTCAAGCATAAGCATAACTGAACGCAACACCTAAAAACACACTCATCCCTACCCAGTGATTATTAAGGAAGGCTTGAAGACAAAGATCACGATCTCTGTTGCGAATAATGAACTGCTGGTAAAGGAAAAAACAGTTCGCAAGGCAGAGAAAACCACCAAACCAACTGTTCATGTTAAGCCGATAACCCACTACCCATAGCGACAGCAGTGTCAAGGCCTGCAATATACCCACCATCAATCGGTCCGACTCACCAAAGAGTATCGCGGTGGATTTAATACCAATTTTCAGATCATCTTCTCTGTCTGCCATCGCATACATGGTGTCATAAACCATGACCCACAACAGATTAGCGATATAGATAAGCCAGGCGTAATCAGGGACGGTGCCTGTTTGCGCAGCGAAAGCCATCGGAATAGCCATTGAAAAGGCCGCCCCCAATACGATTTGCGGGAAATAAGTATAGCGTTTCATAAAGGGATAGAGCAGGGTAAGCAGCACCGCAATAACGGATAACCCTATCGTCAGCCAATTGGTCAGCAATACCAGATAAAGTGATAGAAGAACCAGCACCGCAAACAGTGCGACTGCTTCGCCCTTGGTGACAGCACCGGTGGCCATGGGTCGATCCCGCGTGCGCTTGACTTTGCCGTCGAAATTACGATCTGCGAAGTCATTGATAATACAGCCAGCTGAGCGCATCAGCACGGTCCCCAAGAAAAAAATCAGTAACACTTTCTCACTGGGAAAGCCTTCTGCAGCTATCCACAGGGACCAGAGTACAGGCCAAAGCAGTAGATAAATACCGATGGGGCGGTCCAATCTCATTAAGCGAGCATAGGCAGCAAGCTGAGCTGAAATTTCAGGTAGTAATGACATGCCGTAACTCACTGTTTTCATATCTGTTAAGACCTTTCCCCCTGCTATGGTCCCTTAGGAAGAGAAGACACTGGTCATAGCGTCAAT
>CAYYRK010000096.1:0-9718 GCA_964473915.1 uncultured Pseudomonadales bacterium | reverse complement strand
AATCCAGGGTGAATACTCCACCAGCTAAAGCCGGTGGCTTCGAATTACGGCTGAAAGCCGGATTGATCGGCCATGCGGCCGATTGTTCCCTCTCCAAAAACTGGGAGAGGGCCAGGGTGAGGGTTCAAGATTCAACCTCGGTGTAGTTCACCCCTCATCCCAACCTTCTCCCCTCAAGGGGAGAAGGTGTAAAAATAAAGTTGCCGCCTAAAGGCGTGGAATTTTAAATCCCCTATCTATATCTAAAGACTTTAAACCCTGCAACCTCCGGGGTTGGCCGTTCACTTCCCAGTGTTGTATAGTGCGGTTATTCATTTCCCCCCGATCATTAGAAGGTTTTTTAATGCCAGTTTACCGTTCACATACCACAACCAGAGGTCGCAATATGGCTGGGGCACGCGCATTATGGCGGGCAACCGGGATGCGCGATGAAGACTTTAAAAAACCCATCATCGCTATAGCCAACTCCTTCACTCAGTTTGTGCCTGGTCACGTACACCTTAAAGATATGGGGCAACTGGTGGCTAAGCATATAGCCGCAGCCGGGGGGGTGGGCAAAGAGTTCAACACCATCGCCATTGATGACGGCATAGCGATGGGTCATGATGGCATGCTCTACTCACTGCCATCACGAGATATTATTGCAGACTCGGTGGAATATATGGTTAATGCCCACTGCGCTGATGCCCTGGTTTGCATCTCCAATTGTGACAAGATCACACCGGGAATGCTGATGGCTGCAATACGTCTTAATATCCCCGCTATCTTTGTTTCCGGTGGACCGATGGAGGCGGGTAAAACACAGCTTGCAAAGCACCGCCTGGATCTGGTAGATGCAATGGTGATCGCCGCAGACAGCAGTGTAGATGATGCCACCGTCGATGAATACGAACGCTCTGCCTGCCCAACCTGTGGCTCCTGTTCCGGCATGTTCACTGCCAACTCGATGAACTGTCTGGCTGAGGTGTTAGGCTTGTCCCTGCCGGGTAACGGGACAGTATTGGCCACGCATGCTGATCGCAAATCCCTGTTTGAGGAAGCTGGAAGGCGTATTGTCGATCTAACCAAACGCTATTATGAGCAAGATGATGAGAGCGTTTTGCCGCGATCCATCGCCAGTTTAGCCGCTTTCGAGAATGCAATGACCATGGACATAGCCATGGGTGGATCAACCAATACCATTTTGCACCTACTGGCAATGGCCCAGGAGGGGGGTGTGGACTTTACCATGGCAGATATTGATCGCCTGTCCCGTAAGGTGCCACAACTGTGCAAAGTAGCACCCAATACCCAAGATTATCATATGGAAGATCTTCACCGTGCTGGTGGAGTATTTGGTGTTCTCGGGGAGCTCGATAGAGCCAATCTGCTCGATACCAGCTTGCCCACTGTGCACTCGGCAACGCTTGCCCAGGCTCTGGACAAATGGGATGTAATGCGCGAACCCACCGCGAAACTTGAAAGTTTTTTTCGGGCTGGCCCTGCAGGCATTCCCAGCCAGACAGCCTTCAGCCAGGATACCCGCTGGGAAACCCTGGATACCGATCGCAAAAACGGCTGTATTCGCTCATTGGACAGTGCGTTTAGCCTGGAGGGTGGCCTTGCGGTACTCTATGGAAATATTGCGCTGAATGGCTGCGTGGTCAAAACTTCAGGAGTCGATGACTCAGCACTGCTTTTTACCGGGCCAGCCCATGTGTGTGAAAGCCAGGATCAGGCGGTAGATGACATCCTTAACGATCGGGTAAAACCCGGCGATGTGGTGGTGATTCGCTATGAAGGGCCTCGTGGCGGGCCAGGCATGCAGGAGATGCTCTACCCAACCAGTTATCTTAAATCCAAGGGATTGGGCAAAGCCTGCGCTCTGATAACCGATGGACGCTTTTCCGGGGGAACCTCCGGGCTTTCGATAGGGCATGCCTCACCTGAAGCTGCCGCCGGAGGAACCATCGGCTTGGTTGAACAGGGTGATCGGATTGAAATTGACATTCCTAACCGCAGCATTAACCTGATGGTTTCAGACAAAATTCTGGCGCTGCGCCGCACAGAACAGGAACAGCGTGGCTGGAAACCAGCCAAAGAACGCAGCAGACGTGTTTCTGCAGCGTTAAAAGCATACGCCAAACTGGTGACCAGTGCCGACACGGGCGCGGTAAGGAACTTGTCACAGTTGTAGTTATTTGAAAAAAGAGGCCCTTCACCTTCAACCATAGGGCCAAGGAAACTGATGCATGGAAGTGTCCCATATCCACGATTACACTCATAATCTGGATCACACTAAAGACCTGTCAGGCCCGATTGAAATAGCCAATCGGGTCTGGTGGGTCGGACACCATCTGGAGGATGACCCCTTCCAGAGCCACTGCTATTTGATAGAACAGGGGGATCAATCGGTACTGATTGATCCGGGTTCAAAACTGAACTTTGAACTGAGCCTGGAAAAAATAGAGCGAGTCATCTCATTTTCCGCTATAAAATATTTTGTTTGCCAGCATCAGGATCCGGATATTGTCAGCGCACTTCCCATCATTGACAAGATGGTCAAACGTGATGATGCGCTCTTGGTAACCCATCTGCGCACCCAGCTATCATTAAAACATTACGAGCTTGAAATACCCTTCTGGCTGGTTGATCAGAATGACTGGAAACTGCACTTACTGGATCGAACCCTACGCTTCATATCACCCTCCTACGTACACCTCTCTGGTGCTATTGTCAGCTTTGATGAAAAGACAGCCGTGGTATTCTCCAGCGATCTGTTTAGTGGGCTTGGTGAAGACCACAAATTGGTGGCTCAAAATGAGGGCTACTTTGAAAAAATCCGGCCCTTTCACGAGCATCATATAAGCAACAGAGGGATGTTGGGGTATGCAATTTCAGAAGTAGGCACCCTTAACCCCAGCTTGATCGCACCACAATATGGGTCTTTAATTCCTGAGTTTTTGATCAAGCCGATCATTAATAAATTATTGAATCTGGATTGTGGGCTGTACATGCTGGCTCATGGTGATGCGGATATTCAAAAATTATCACAGCTAGACCAGACACTCAAAGACATTACCCATACCATGCTGCTCTCCAGAGAGTTCAAGGAGATAGCCGATCGTTTAATGGATATTGTCGGACGGTACCTGCCAGTATCAAATTTGGAATACTATGCTCTATTTATCGATGAGCACATTCTTCATTTTTCTCCTGAAACCCGATATCGCGGTGTCGAAGCTCAAAGTTCTGAAGAGACAACCCAACTACTGGGCAGAGATCGAACCCAATGGGTCAATTGGATCTATGCTTGTGGAGGAATACAGGGCGAGGTCTTTGGGGAGAGTGGTTTTTGTTTGCTCAAAAGCGAACACCCAGCAGGACCTGCACTGATCATCCCCCTGATCAGCCCGGATACAGGCAAGATTCAAGCAGTGACCATTATTGGTTTATCAGAAGATATCCAGATAACGGAGCAACTTGAAAAGATAGTTTTACAGTTAACAATGCCTTTGTCGGTGGCTATTGAACGCGAGGTTATTTACCGTAAACTGGAGAAGGAGCGGCAAAAGCTCTATGAACGATCCATTCATGATCCACTGACAGGCCTGTTCAGCAGGGTCTATATGCACGATACTGTGCAGCGTCTTTGTGATATACATGACCGGAAAGGTTCGGATCCTGTGGCAGCATTACTGCTGGATATCGACCATTTCAAGCAGATTAACGATAGCTACGGGCACAATCAGGGTGATGAAGTGCTTCGCCAGGTCTCAAAGCAGATACTACAGGCGACCCGTGATGGGGATGTGCCGGTTCGTTTAGGCGGCGAAGAGTTTATTATCTTTATGACAGTAGGTGGAAAAGAACAATTACTGGGCTCTGCTGAGCGGTTGCGCGAACAGATCGCTGCAATGAATTTTGAATTGGCAGGATCTCAAGTACAGATCACCATCAGCATCGGCACAGCAATTCGTGATTATGGAGAAACTCTGGAAAATCTGATTGAGCGGGCAGACAGGGTGCTGTACCAAGCCAAGCGTAATGGCCGAAATCAGGTAATACATTCAGATTCCAGCATTCAACATTGAGCTACAACACAGTTTCCAACCTCGGCGCAACACAGTTGGTCGCTCCAAAAAAGCACCCATCCATTACTATGAGACCTTTGCACGAGAGATAATTTTTTGGTTCCAGGCAAGGCAAAAACGCGCGCAAAGAGGGACGTCTGCACGGATGCAGGAGGTGGAGCAACGCAGGATGCCTGCGCCGAGTTTACAGTTGTTTAGTAACTGCTTGCAGGCACTTATGCTTTAGTAAAATGACCGATTGAGCAGAGCCTGCCCCGCGAGTGAAGCGAGTGCTTTGGGTACATTTTTAACGCCGTATGGGAGAAAAATGGCTCTCGTGCAAAGGTCTCACTATCATTAATATGACTACGCCTGCCCACCCTATAAATTACAACCTGACTTACAAATTCGCCTCAACAGCGCTCCAATTTACAAGCTTCCAGAAGTTCTTCATATAATCAGGACGAGAGTTCCGGCAATCAATATAGTAGGCATGTTCCCAAACATCGCAAGTCAAAAGTGGTGTCAGCCCATCCGTCAATGGGTTACCCGCATTGGTGGTCTGCACGATAGAAAGATTACCCGCTCCATCTTTTACCAGCCATGACCAACCAGAACCAAACAGGTTGACTGACTTATCGGTCATCTCCGCTTTAAATGCCTCAAAGGAGCCAAAGGTTTTATTGATCGCCTCCAAAAGAGCGCCCGCTGGCTCACCTCCAACGTTGGGGGCGAGACAGTTCCAGTAAAAAGTATGGTTCCAGATCTGCGCTGCGTTGTTGAAAACAGGGCCTGCAGCCGCTTTTTTAATGATCTCTTCCAGTGAGCTGTTTTCAAACTCCGTGCCGGGAATCAGACCATTCAATTTTGCCACGTAGGTGGCGTGATGTTTACCATAGTGAAACGCTACTGTTTCTGCAGAAACAAAGGGTTCCAGAGCGTTTTCTGCGTAAGGTAAGGAAGGAAGTTCGTGTGTCATGTTAACTCCTTTGCAACAATGTCTGTTTTTTGAAGGCTGACTCTTAGCCCATTTTTGATACCTGATTTTGGCATCCAATCAAAACATTAAGCTACAGAACTCCATAAGGGAAAGCAACTCAAAAACCCGGTCAAACTATAGGCGTGAACTTTTTAAATGGGGGTTGGTATTGAGTTGGGCTAAACCTAGATTTTTCAGTTGACCGCTTTATTCTAATAGTAACCTGTTGATATGAATATAATTAGCCCCAACCTTTTCCTTCATCCGTTGAGCGGGTCACGCTACAGGGCAAATTGCACGGTGATTTACAAATTTATCGGACTATTCAGGAAGGACCAGTTATTCGGCTCGCAGTGCGTCAATCGGATTTAACCGGGCCGCCTGGAGAGCCGGGCCAATGCCTGCAGCAAGCCCGATCACTACAGATAACACCAGTGACATTAGCAGATAGATAGGATGCAAAGTCAGGGGCAGATCAGGAACCACTAGTGTTAGTGTGATATAAAGGGTAAAAAGTAGTAGTAACCCGAGCAATCCTCCGAATAGAGACAGAAAAACCGCTTCTCCCAAAAATAACCATAATATCTGTTTTTGAGTTGAGCCAATCGCACAGAGCAAACCAATTTCCGGAATACGTTCACGCATGCTGGTTGTCATGATCGTCAAGACACCAATACCGCCCACAAAAAGAGAGATACCACCTAAAGCGCCAACTGCAAATTTGATCACGCTCAGAATCTCATCAAGGGTATTGAGCATATCTTCCTGGGTGAACAGGGTAAAATCCTCACGCCCATGCAGTTGAACCAGCCGTTTATTAATACGCTCACTCATCTTCCTGGAGGTGGTGCTGGCACTGAATGTGATATCAATCTCCATCAGACCTTCACGATTAAACAGTTCCAGTGCGCGGGATGCGGGAATATAGATCATCTCGTCCAGATCAAAACCCAGCAACCTTCCCTTACGTTCCATGACACCGATAACACGGTAACGCATCCCCCCCACGCGGACAAACTCCCCCAGAGGACTGTGCTGGCCAAACAGTTCCTGTTTAAGCCTGTGCCCCAGTACCGCATAGGGACGTGCAGCGATATCATCATCCGATGGCAGAAAGCGTCCCTGCGCCACCCTGAAACGCCAGGCCTGCGCGGCCTGATGGCCCACACCCAGAATATCGGTATTGCGGGCTAACTGCCCAGCTTCAATACGACCCGCTCCCTGCACCACCGGCACCACCTGCTCCACATAGCGCAGTTGACCCAGGGATTTTGCATCCTCTAATGTTAATGGGCGTACAGTTTTCAGGAGCCCACCGATGCCCTGAGTGCTATTTTTACCGGGTGTTACCGCGACGATCCGGGTACCGAATTGAGAAAAACTGTTTAGCAGGTATAGCCGAAGTCCTTCACCAATAGAGGTAAGCAGAGTAACGGCGGTGATTCCGATGGCGATACCCAGCGCTGTCAGTGTGCTGCGCAAGCGGGTGGTCAGCACCGCATGCATTACCCATCTCAACCAGTCAGTGAGTCGCATAATCCCGGTTTAACCCGATGACAGAGCCTGAACAGGCTCCAGCTGTGCAGCCCTGTTGGCTGGGATATAGGCAAATAGCATTCCGATACCAATAGCCAGACCAAAGGCGCTGGCAATCGCCCAGCTGGGGGCGACAAATGCAATTTGCGGATAGAGCGAGCGAGCTAAAAATAGTAGCAGGTCACCCAATATGATGCCTAATATTGAGCCCAGCAACGCCAAGGTTGAGGCTTCGACCAGAAAAATAGTTCTGATCTGTTGTGCTGATGCACCGATCGCTTTGAGCAAACCTATCTCCCGGGTTCGCTGGTTGACCGAGATTAGCGTGATATTCATGATCAGTATTCCTGCGACCACAAGGCTGATTCCGGCAATGCCTGCTATCGCTAGTGTCAGCATCCTTAAAATATCGTTGAAGGTACTGAGCAACGAGTCTGGACGGATCAGGGTAACATCCTCATCACCCTGATGTAACTGGGCCATCATCTTGGTCACTTGTTGTTCAACACGATCCATACTAGCGTTGGGCTTTATTTTAATAAATAGCCGAAACAGCGCCTGAGTATTAAACAGGCTCTGGGCCGATGCCACTGGAATAATGACGGAATCGCTCAGATCCATACCGAAGGTATCGCCCCGGCCGCTGATGACGCCGATCACCCGGAAACGCCACTCCCCAATGCGCAGCCATTGACCAATAACCTTGCCACCACCAAAGAGCTCTTTTCTGACAGTCTGGCCGATAACGGCGGTTCCTTTGGCCTGATTAAAGGGGATTAACGGTAATGGTTGGCCAGTTGCCAACTGCAACTCCAGCACATCGAAAAAATCACGGGTTGCACCCAGCACCAGCGTCTCTCTAATCCGTGAACCGTGAGACAGGGGTGCTGAGCCAATCACCAGAGGTACAACTGACTTTACACCTCTAACCAGGCGCTGCAGGGTCTGGGCGTCCTCTATTGTAATATCGCGTGCGGCGCTACCGGTAATAGGTGGCATACCCCCGGTCGTTTCTTTTTTGCCAGGCAGCACTAGCAGCGTATCTGTGCCTAAAAAAGAAAACTGGCTCAATACATAGGCACGGGCCCCCTCCCCTAAACCTGTAAGCACCACGACAGAGGCGACCCCAATACTCATCGCCAGCAGCATCATGGCAGTACGAAACCCGTGCTTGTACAGCGATTGCAGTGTAAATTGAAGCAGGTCAATAATCCGCACAGGTTAACCTTTGATCCGGCTGTTCTGTACCAAATCTTGAGTAATTCTCCCATCTATCATCTGGATTTTTCGGTTCGCGCGGGCTCCCAGGTCAGGGTCATGAGTCACGACCAGCAGGGTAATCCCCTCCCGGTTAAGATTTTCCAGCACCTGGATCACCTCCCTGCCGGATCGGGAATCAAGATTACCGGTAGGTTCATCGGCGAGCAGGATATTGGGGCTCATGATAATAGCCCGACCTATGGCAACTCTCTGACGCTGTCCACCGGACAACTGGCTAGGCAAGTGCCCGGCCCTTTCTGTGAGCCCCAGTTGCTCGAGGAGAATCGTTACTCTCTTGTTACGTTTCCTGGATGAGACCCCTGACAGGATCATGGGCAGAGTAATATTTTCTCTGGCTGTAAGGCGACTGATCAGATGATAGGACTGGAAAACAAAACCGATATGATCTCTGCGCAGTGCAGCGCGATCCGCCTCAGGTAGAGTGGCCGTACTCTGGTTTTCTATCAGATAATCACCGGAATCTGGCCTGTCCAATAAGCCTATTATGTTTAGCAGCGTTGATTTTCCAGAGCCAGAGGGTCCCATTACCGAGAGGTATTCACCCGGATTAATATCCAGGTTGATATTGTCCAGGGCGTGTACCGGCTGATCTCCCAAGTAGAAAGTTCGGTTAATCTGTTGCAGGCTAATCATTTTCGATACGAACTGTTGCACCTGCTTTGGTGCCGGGGGTATCGAGGGAAAGAACTACCCGTTCGCCCTCTTCCAGACCCTGGAGCACCTCGGTAAAACTCCAGTTGCTGATACCAGGCTTGATGGTGCGTGCCTCAAGTACAGAGGAGTTTTGTTGAACAACCAGCACCTGATCATCCTCCATCAATGCCTCAGTGGGGATGCGTAACACGTTTTCATGTGATTTCAGAACCAGAGTGACATCCGCACTGTACCCGACCAACAGGGATATATCTTCAGGGGGTGGTGAAAATTGCAGATCCACATCTACGGTTCGTGCCTGTTTTTCAAGATCGATAACATAGGGCGCAATACGAGTGAGTTCAGCAGCAAACTCCCGCTCTGAAAAAGCGTCCAGCGAGATACGCGCTGGCAAACCGATAGAGATGCTGCCCGCATCCACTTCATCAATAGGCGCTGTCACATAGAGGCAGGAGGTATCGATCAGATCTACCGCAGGCGGGGTTGCCACTCCCGGCGGTGAGGGGGTGATCTGCTCACCAATTTCACCGTTGATCTCCGCGATAGTACCGTTGAAAGGGGCCCGCAGAATGGTTTTATCAAGCAGTGCTTCCTGAAGGTTAAGTGTAGCCTGAGCTGCATGAATATCAGCCTCGGCGACAAGACAGGCCAAAGCACTCTTTTTTGCCTGGGTTACGGCATTATCAACGCTATCCTCTGCGGCCAGCTCTTTTTCAGCCAGTGTCTTGAGTCGTTGACTTTCACGCAGGTCAAATTCAGCGGTCAAACAATTTTGTTGTTTTTTTAAGCGGGTCGCCAATAGCATCGCCTGAGCCTGTTGGACGCGAGCTGCCTGATCTTCGCTCCATAGCTGCAGTAAAATCTGCCCCTTTTTTACTCTTTGCCCCTCTTTTACCAACAGCTGACTAACCTGTCCTCCCAACGGCAGAGACAGTTTGGAGCGATGACAGGATTTAACAGTACCCGCCCGGGTGTTTGACACATTCTCCTGTACCGTACCGCGGGAGACCGTGGCAACACTCACGTTCACCGGCTCCTCCCGTTTAACATACTGTATGCCCAGTAAGACCAGTAATATGATGGAGATCAGGATAACTATTTTTTTCATTGAGCTATCTCAAGACTGTTGTTATTCGGTTTCACTATGACGCGGCTGTGCCTGCGTCTTCCCGTTTTGAACAAGAGATCTTACTCTGTGCCGAGTTCTACTTAACAA
>CAYYRK010000095.1:0-9748 GCA_964473915.1 uncultured Pseudomonadales bacterium | reverse complement strand
TCATATTTCCCGATCTTTCTCGTTAAATAGCCCACTATTCGCCTCGAAAGATCGGGAAATCTGCCTCAAATCGGCTTTCCCTCGCTACGATCAGCCAAGTCCGACAGGCTCCTAGTTGAATTAACTAGTGAACACACCCTGTTTGATGGGGCGAAATATGTTCACAATATTGTCGGCTAGTTACGCCTGGTGCAACTTTATTGCAACCCATAAAAATACCTCTTAAAGGAGCTTCTGAAGCTTTCATGGCAGGCAAGACAGCTGCTCTGTAGTGCGGCGAAGGTTGAAATTACGGCCTCGCCGTCCTGTTTGCTGGCGAGCTCTCCCAGCACCTTAGCTGTTTGGTGCGTTTTTCCATCAAGCGCCTTGAACCTGCCGGCATCTGGGCCTATCAAGCTTAAAATGCGCACCTTTTCTTCCTGCGGTGGTTTTGGATGGTCAGCGATCAGTGGTGCTATTCTTGCCACCCTTGCCCAATCCTCTCGAGAGATCGCATCGGTCACTGCCTGCATATTTTTACTCAACTCTTGCATGATGGTGCGCAAAGCAAGTGGTTGAGTTTCAGTGGTGTTATCAGCCCATGTTGTGGCACTGCTGCCCAGCATAACCCCTGTAATTATGCACTGTGCGATGGTTTTGTTAACTATAGCTATAGGTTTACTCTTCATCTTGCCGACCTTATTGGATTGAATCTTAGGAAGGCAAGATAAAGGTTGCCTTCAACCGGCGCAAATTTAAGCATCATTATCCTATAAACGTCAATAATGGAGTCGCTCTATTGGTCGATGAATTCACCTATAGTGTGAGGTGGTAGGAGCCTTCTTTTCCTACACATTTCATAGGGTTATTAATCTCGCGTAACGATCAAATGAGTATTTTAGGTTCAATAAATAGTGTTAACCGTGGCATAATAGCGGTTCCTTCGAAATCTCCTGAGTTGTTAATGAAAAAACCAGAACTGCTGTCCCCTGCCGGTACCTTTAAAAATATGCGTTACGCTTTTGGCTATGGCGCTGATAGCGTCTATGCGGGCCAACCCCGTTATAGTTTGCGAGTGCGCAATAATGATTTTAACCAGTTGGATAATCTGGCCAGGGGGATTGAATACGCACATGAGCGGGGTAAGCAGTTTTATATTGCCAGTAATATCCAGGCCCACAATGACAAGGTCCGCAGCTACCTGCGTGATATGGAACCGATCATAAAAATGGGGCCAGATGCACTGATAATGTCTGATCCTGGGCTAATTATGCTGGTTCGAGAAAAGTGGCCAGAGATGCCCATCCACCTTTCGGTGCAGGCTAATGCAGTGAACCATGCTTCAGTCCGTTTCTGGCAGCAGGCGGGGTTGACAAGGGTTATCCTGTCTCGCGAGCTGTCCCTGGGTGAGATAGAGGAGATTCGCAATCAGTGCCCTGACATAGAGTTGGAAGTTTTTGTTCACGGCGCACTCTGCATAGCTTATTCGGGCCGCTGCCTGCTGTCGGGCTATATGTCTCATCGCGATTCTAATCAGGGGGCCTGTACTAACTCGTGTCGTTGGAAATACCAGGCCCATGCGGCGGTGGAGAACGACAACGGCGATATTGTACCTCAGGTGGCGCAAAAAGAGGCCGGCCAGACGCAAGACCCTGGGGTATTCCTGTTGCAGGAAGCGGGTCGGCCAGAAGAATATATGCCGGCCTTTGAGGATGAGCATGGCACCTATATTATGAACTCCAAGGATCTGCGTGCCGTTCAGCATGTTGGACGCCTAACCCGGATGGGTATTGATTCCCTGAAAATAGAGGGGCGAACTAAATCTCACTACTATGTGGCGCGCACGGCCCAGGTCTACCGATGGGCGATTGATCAGGCTGCAGCTGGAGAAGCTTTTGATATGGAGTTGATGGACGAGCTGGAAAAGCTTGCCCGCCGCGGTTACACCGAAGGTTTTTATCGCAGGCACCCACCTGCGGAATATCAGAATTATGAGCAGGGCAAATCAGAAACGGACACCCAGCAGTTTGTGGGAGAGGTGCTCGAGTATGATGGCGCTAGTGGGTTGCTGCGTGTGGATGTTAAAAACCGTTTTGATACCGGTGACCGAGTGGAGCTGATGACCCCGGCGGGTAATATCGATTTTACTGTGCCCGTGATGTTGGACAAAAAAGGCAGGCATTGTAAAGAAGCTCCGGGTTCTGGCCATATTGTGCAGATCCCGCTCGAGCAGAGCCATCTTACACAGGCGCAAGCAGAATTTGCTCTGCTGGCCAGATATCTTTAGTCGGCGGCTTCCGGGTTGAGTGTTTTTTGAATATCCTCAAAACGAACAATAATCGGGTCAGCAGTCCTCAAATTTTCGGGTAAATTCTTTCGGGCAGTAATGGCACTTTCCCTGTCCGGGTAAACACCACGGATGACTTTATAAAACGGCGCCCCATTCAGTGTTGCCTCAAAATAGGCTGCAGCATCGCCCAGCCGATGAGTTTCAAAAAACTGGCGAATTCCAGCTTCCCTGCGTGCGCCTATCAATTGAACTGTATAGTGCTGCGGCTGCTGTTTGAGGATCCAGGGCTCTCGACTAATAATATTAGCCGGGGTATTTTTTTCAGGAGCCGCTTTGTCTGCCACGGTATTTGAAATAGGTGCGTTTTGAGAGGTTGACGCCAAAATCACCAAACGTTTTTTTGCCTGGTTAATCCCCTGGTCAGCGGCGGCCTGATACCAGCGATACGCCTCATCAAGAGTGCCAGTAGAGGCATCGCCGCTTTCAAGCAATACAGCAAGATTATATTGTGCCTGGGGAATACCCTTTTTTGCAGATTGACGAAAAAGCGTTATAGCTTTGGCTTTATCTGTGTCTACACCACGACCGTTAACATAGAGCACGGCCAGGTTGTATTGCGCGTGGGCATGTTCCTGGAGGGACGCCTTTTCATACCACTGTGCTGCCAGGGCCGGTCTGTGTTTAAGGCCCCGCCCCCGGGAGTAGATTAACCCCAGATTATACTGAGATTCGGCAATGCCGCTCTCGGCGGCCATCGTCCACCATTTGATGGCTTTAAGGTGATCCTTCGGGATGTGCTCGCCTTTAAAATAGCGCACGCCCAGGTCGTGTTGAACAAAGGCATTGCCCTGTAAGGCTGCCTTTTCAAACCATTTGACGGCCTCAAGCGGGTTTTTTTCGACCCCTTGCCCAAGACTATACATCACACCCAGGCTCACCTGTGCCGCAGCATGGCCAGATTCAGCCAGTGGCCTGAATAACTCTATTGCCCGAGGATAGTTTTTGGCAAGATACGCCTGCTTGCCAGCCTCAAAGGCCGGGTTTTTTGCGTACAGGTAAAGGCTGCCTGGTAGCAGTACCACAAACAAAATGACAGCAAGAGACTGCTTGCTGGGCGTAAGTCCGTTCACAAATCCATCCATCTGTGGGCTCCGAGGTGAAATCGAGTGCCTGAAAATAACGCATCTTACCCAATTCTGGTTTATTATAGTTGAGAGATCTGTTGGCATTGGCTGAATTTTGTTTGATCAGATTCTCAATGCCAGCATGAGGCCGTTTTAGCCGGCTGTTGAAAGCGTAAACAATACAGGCGCCCGTGGCTGCCGCTTAATTTAGGTAAGCATTCATTTATCACACTTGCAACATGACGAGTATTTTAAATATATGACGATTCGCAATCTGGAGTATTTGTTCAAACCAAAATCAATTGCTTTGATCGGGGCCTGTAAAACTGAATTTTCTGTAGGGCAGGTGCTGGCAAAGAATCTGTTGAATGCCGGTTATAAGGGCGTTGTCATGCCGGTTAACCCTGAGCACCAGTCTATTGAGGGGGTGCAGGCTTACCCTGATATAGCGAGTCTCCCTGTAGTGCCTGATCTTGCTGTGGTCAATGCGCCAGCGGAAAATGTGCCCGGTCTGATTCGGGAGTTGGCAGAACGTGGTACACGTGCAGCGGTGGTGATCACCGCCGGTTTCAGCGAGAATAAAGAGCAGTTGGGAAAGGATCTTGAACAGCAGATGCTGGATGCAGGTCAATCATCGCTGATGCGGATTGTTGGCCCTAACTGTCTGGGGGTCATGGTGCCGGGGATCGGCCTGAATGCAAGTTATTGCCATCTCAACCCCAAACCCGGAAATCTGGCATTTTTGGCCCAGCCTCGAGCTATTATGAGTTCAGTGGCAGATTGGGCCACCTCACGTAATATTGGTTTTTCCCACATGGTTTCTCTGGGGGGTATGGCCGATGTAGACTTTGGCGATATGATGGATTACCTGGCCAACGATCCTGATACCCATGCGATATTGCTCTATATCGAATCTATCAAGGAGGCGCGCAAGTTCCTTACTGCGGCACGCGCAGCTTCACGCATGAAACCTGTCGTGGTGGTTAAAGCGGGGAGAGGCAGAGCAGTTGCCGATTTAGATGCGGTCTATGATGTGGCGTTTAAACGAGCAGGAATGCTGCGAGTAAATACTCTACCAGAACTCTTTGATGCGGCCGAGGTTCTTATAATGGCCAAGCCTGTGAAGGGTGATCGATTGGCTATTGTGAGCAATGGTGATGGCATTGGGATGATGGCAGCTGATGCTCTAGTTGGTCATGGAGGAAAACTTACCCAGCTATCTGAACAGACCATCGCAGACCTTGATCAGCTACTATCTGGAGCCTGGTCAGGAGGGAATCCGGTTGATATTATCGGAGATGGATCTGATAAACAGTATGTTGAAGCGTTGTCGCTGCTGGGTAAAGACAAAAATATTGATGCGCTTCTGGTGATAAACACCCCTAACGCAGTCGCATCCAGTGCTGATGTCTCCCAGGCTGTTGTTGATGTTGCCAAGAGTAACCGCTCACTACTGGTTTTGACCAGTTGGCTGGGTGGCCCTACAGCACAAGGTTCCAGGCAGCTATTTGCCAAGCATAATATCCCCACCTATTTCACTCCCGGTCAGGCTGTTCGAGCCTTTATGTATCTGGTCAGCCACAAGCGCAGCCAAAAAATGTTGGCTGAAACACCGCCCTCCATCCCAGAGGCATTTAATCCCGACCTGGATCGGGCCAGAAAGATCATTAGCAAGGTGCTGGATAATAAAGGGGAATGGTTGAACGAGGCAGAGGCAAAACAGGTGCTCTCGACCTATTCCATTCCGATAGTGCCAACCAAAATTGCAGCAACCCCCAGGGATGCCGCTGTTTTGGCAGCCGAGTTTGGTGGGACTGTGGTGCTGAAAATACTATCACCTGATATTGCTCGCAAATCGGATATAGGCGGTGTGGCGCTGAACCTCAATGGGCCTGCCGAAGTGCAGGAGCGCGCCCAGTTGATGATGAGCCGGGTGCAGGCATTGCATCCAGATATCGAAATAACAGGTTTTACAGTCTCGCCGATGGTGCGCAGGCCTGGAGCCTATGAACTGATGCTGGGGGTGATGAACGATCCACAATTTGGTCCAGTGATGCTCTTTGGGCACGGTGGCACAGCAGTGGAGGTATTAAAGGATAAATCACCGGGCTTACCCCCCCTAAATATGCACCTGGCGTATGATATTATCCGCAATACCCGCATCTACCATCAATTGAAGGGCTTTGGCAGTTTGCCAGCGGTGAATCTTGAAGCGATTGCGCTGATACTGGTCAAATTATCACAAATGGTGATTGATATACCTGAAATCCAGGAGCTGGATATCAATCCGCTACTGGCAGATGAGTTTGGTGTCATCGGCCTTGATGCTCGCATCAAGGTCAGCAGGGTAGAGGGCAATGCTATTAACCGGTTAACCATACGACCCTATCCCATTGAGCTGGAAGAAACCATCCGCATCGATGATGAAGACTATCTATTACGAGCGATCCTTCCTGAAGATGAGCCTATGTTACAGGAGGCCTTTACCAAATTAACTGAGGAGCAGATCCGGTTACGATTCTTCGTGCCGATGAAAACACTCTCCCATGTGATGGCCGCTCGCTTTACTCAGATCGACTATGGTCGCGAAATGGCGCTGGTCCTCACTCGCAAAGGACTTGCTGGTTCGATGCCCATATTTGGTGTGGTGCATATTCATGCAGATCCAGACAATATCCGAGCGGAATATGATATTTTGCTGCGCGATGGCATGACAGGTAAAGGAGTAGGAAGGCTACTGATGCAGGCTATAATCGACTACTGTAAAACGCGCGGTTTTAGAGAAGTTTATGGTGAGGTGCTGCGCGACAACAAGAATATGCGAGGGCTCTGTAAAAAGCTGGGTTTTACCAGTAAGCGATCATTTGAGGACGAGGATGTGGTTAAGGTAACCCTGCTGCTTGACCCGCAGGATTAGAAACCTGTATAGAACTACCCAGAGTGGGTTTTGTCGTAGCGAAAATCAGCGCAAGGTTGTTTTATGATTGATGACCTTGCGTGCTAAATTTGCGGAGAAAGAGCCTCTCTTTCCATCTAGCTAAACTGAGACTTCAGAATAATGAACGAACATGCCCCAATACCTGTTGATATCGCCCTGCACCAGCAATCAAAAATTCTTGAGTTACGTTATGCTGATGACGAGACTTTCCAGCTTAGCTGTGAATTTCTTCGGGTGCTTTCGCCCTCTGCAGAGGTCAGGGGGCACGGCCCCGGAGAGGAAACACTGCAGACAGGTAAAATGGGAGTCAACATCTCTGCTATCAATCCCGTGGGTAACTATGCAGTGCAGCTAACCTTTAGCGATGGCCATAAGTCAGGCATATACTCTTGGGAATATCTGCGCGAACTGTGTCTTAATCAGGAGCGATACTGGGATGATTACCTGCGACGATTGCATCAAGCGGGCCAGCATCGTGATCCGGAGGTACAGGTGGTCAAGCTCTGGGGTGGCTAAGCTGGTTGCTGCCCACTCTTACCGGCTGAAAAGGTGCCAGTATGAATTACGGTACCTGCAGTGGCTCCCAGGATACCTCACACTGCCCAGATTCAGCAGCAACGTAGGCGGAGTTGCCAGTGATGGTTACCGATAGCTCCATCGTACGTTGAGCTAACGCTGCCAACGACTGTATGCTCTCCCACTGAAACCGGAAAAAAGAGACCTTCAGCTTATTAAATTTTGCCTCTCCCTGCGCCCACCAGACATCTGACTTGGAATTAAAACTGTAGACCTTAACAGCCAAAGCAAGTCGTCGAGCTTTTTTGATTCGGTCAACAGTGGGCTCCCCCACCTCGATCCATAACGAGATTTGACCATCCAGTGTATGAGACCAAATATCGGGTTCCTCTGCCGCACTCAGCCCTTTGGTAAAGCTGAGATGCTCCTCAGCATTAATGCAAAACGCTAAAACACGAGCCATCATTCGCTCAAGTGTTTCAGAGGGGTGCTGGGCAATGGTTAAATTGAGTGTATCGTAATGATTGCGGTCGAGATCAGTGAGCGCAATTTCAAATTTATAAATCGTTGGTTTTAACGCCATTTATGGATACCTGAGATCTTTATTTATCATTATGCTGAGACATAGTTAATCAGGTGACAGTATAGAGCATACTTTCACCTGATTAATTTAAATCTCCTGTAGGCAGAAAGATGATCGATACGATAGGTTCATTTTGTGATCTAACCAAATAACCCATGATCGACTTAGTTGAAACAGTTACGCAAATATTCCTTTATATTCTGGTAGCCTGTCTTATATACGGTTGATGTTTATGGGGAAGTCGCTAGTATGAGTATTCAAATTTTTCCGATAGTATTCAATCAGTGAACAGATTAAAGAGGCCCATTAAATGAGCGAACCCAAAAGCAAAAATATTGTGTGGAGTGAGAGCCATGTAGAAGCGGCTCAAAGAGAGGAGATTCTTGGCCATAAACCAGCTACGATCTGGTTCACTGGATTGTCCGGCTCTGGAAAATCCACTATCGCACTGGCAACGGAGTTTGCTCTGATTGCACGTGGTATTAACGCCTACATTCTGGATGGTGACAATGTCCGGCATGGGTTGAATAAAAACCTGGGTTTTTCACCTGAAGACAGGACAGAAAATATTCGTCGTATCGGAGAAGTTTGCGCGCTTTTCTGTGATGCAGGTCTGTTGGTGTTTTCCGCCTTTATTTCACCCTATCGCGCTGATCGTGATCTGGTGAGAAGCAAGCATGCTCAAGGCCAGTTTATTGAGGTGCATGTCAATGCGCCACTGGAAGTGTGTGAAAGCCGTGATGTGAAAGGCCTGTATCAGAAAGCACGGGCCGGAGAGATCCCTGAATTTACCGGTATTTCAGCACCATACGATGAGCCACTGAGCCCTGAGATCACATTGGAAACGGGCGAATACAGCATTGATGAGTGTGTTCAACAGGTTTTGGCCTATCTTGAGGCAAAGGGTATTATCTCCGCTGCCTGAGCAGGCTGTTAACGTATTGCCATTGGCTTGAATTCCAGTATTAACTTTAGGAGTAGAACGCATGATTAAACCCTACGGTTCGAATGAACTGAACCCGCTCTTTGTCTATGATTCAGAAAAGCATCAAGCACTGGCCGAGGAAGCAAAATCTCTGCCCTCGCTGTTAGTTAACTCGGCTGCAGCGGCCAATGCGGTCATGCTGGGCGCGGGCTATTTTAATCCACTGACCGGTTATATGAATCTGGCTGATATGCTGAGTGTGGCCGAATCGATGAAAACCGCTGATGGGCTTTTTTGGCCCGTGCCTATCGTCAATATTAGCAGTGATATCAGTGCCATTGAAGGTGCTACCCGCATTGCGTTGCGTGACCCTAACGTTGAGGGACACCCGGTTCTAGCGATTCAGGATATTGAAAAAATCGAGACCGTATCCGAGCAGCAACTGATCGCTATGGCAAAACAGATTTTTCGCACTGAAGATATGAATCATCCGGGTGTGGCCACCTTCGTCGGCTTGGGTAACCATGTTATTTCCGGGCCCATTCAGGTGCTAAATTTCAGCTATTTCCAGCAAGATTTTCCGGATACATTTCGCACAGCAGTTGAGATTCGTAACGAGATCAAAGAGCATGGTTGGGAAAAAGTGGTCGCCTTTCAAACCCGTAACCCGATGCACCGTGCCCATGAAGAACTATGCAAAATGGCCCTCAAATCGGTTGATGCTGATGGCGTACTAATTCACATGTTGCTGGGCAAACTCAAGCCAGGTGACATCCCCGCTCCAGTCCGTGACGCTTCCATTCGAAAAATGGTAGAAGTCTACTTTCCAAAAAATACGGTTATGATTACCGGTTACGGTTTTGATATGCTTTATGCGGGTCCCCGTGAAGCCGTACTGCATGCAGTGTTTCGTCAAAACAGTGGTTGTACCCACCTGATTGTCGGCAGAGACCACGCTGGCGTGGGATCCTACTATGGTGGGTTTGATGCTCAGGCTATCTTTGATGATGAAGTTCCCGCTGGAGCGTTACAGATTGAAATATTCAAAGCTGATCATACCGCTTACTCAAAGAAGCTCGATGAGGTTGTTATGATGCGTGATGCGCCCGACCATAGTATGGACGATTTCGTGCTGTTGTCTGGCACCAAGGTGCGGGAGATGCTTGCTGCAGGTCAGGATCTGCCCCCTGAGTTTGCCCGTCCAGAGGTGGCAAAAATTCTGATGGCTCATTATCAAAGTGAGAGCTGATCTGATTTCATAGTTCAAAATATCCCCTGTGGTGGCGTGGGGCCGTGGTTATAACTGCTTCGCGCAGTTACCCTTGCCCTACGCCGCAGCACACCCTGTTCAACTAAAGGTTTTCGGTTGAACTGCACCAATTAATCCAGGTCG